>NZ_JBEZKZ010000012.1:0-118261 GCF_040651895.1 Streptomyces sp. NPDC048352 | reverse complement strand
CCGGAGCCGGCGCCGGCACCCGCCGCGACGGCGATGCCCAGGCTCGGCCCCACGTTCATGGCGGTCTGCTTCAGCCCGCCCACCACCCCCGCGCACCCGGGCGGTGCGTCGCCGACCACGGTCCCGGTGGCGGTGACCATCACCGCCCCGAAACCGGCCCCCAGCACCCCGAACGCCGGCCCGCCGCACGCCTCCAGGCCCGCGATGCCCAGCACCACCAGCGCCGTCCCCGCGAGCGCGGTCCGCCGCGGCCCGTACCGGCGCAGCGCCGCCTGCGCCACCGGCGCCCCGGCCACCATCAGGGCGGTCAGCGGGAGCACCCGGACCCCGGTGGCGAGCGGCCCGAGGCCCCGTACGTCCTGGAGCAGGAACGTCGCCGTGAACAGCGCCCCGAACATGCCGGCCGACACGGCCAGCAGCAGCGCCATGGAGGCCGCCACGGGCCGCGACCGCGCCACGGCCGCGGGCACCAGCGGCAGCTGCGCGCGCCGCTCGCCCCGTACGAACAGCGCCCCCAGCCCGGCGGCCGCCCCGCAGCCCAGCAGCGTCGGCGCGGCCGTCCACCCGTACTGCGGTACGCCGGCCAGCGCGTGCACCGCCGCCGCCAGAGCGGCCGCGAGCAGCACGGGACCCGCCGGACCCAGCCGCCCGGGCTCCCGGTGCCGCGGGGCGGGCACCCGTACGGCGAGCGCCAGGGCGGCGACCAGCAGTGCCGCCGGCACGTTGACCGCGAACACGGCCCGCCAGCCCCACTGCGCGACCAGCACCCCGCCCAGCAGCGGCCCCGCAGCCGCGGCCACCCCGATCGCACCGGTCCGCACCGCCACCGCCCGGCCCAGCCGCTCCCCCGGGTACGCCAGCCGCAGCAGGGCGAGCGTCGCGGGCTGCAACAGCGCCCCGAACAGCCCCTGTAGGGCGCGCAGCGCGATCACCCAGCCGACCCCGGGCGCGAACGCGATCCCCGCCGAAGCGGCGGCGAAGCCGAGCACCCCCGTCAGCAGCAGCCGGGTGTGCCCGTACCGGTCCCCGAGGCGCCCGGCGACGACGAGGAAGGCGGCGACGGCGAGCAGGTACGCGGTGCTCGTCCACTGGACCTCCGCCACCCCCGCCCCCAGATCGCGGCGCAGGGCGGGCTGCACCACGATCAGCACCGTGCCGTCGAGGGCGACGAGCATGGCCCCGCCGACGCCGGCCAGCAGCGCGAGCCGCGCCCTCACGCCGCCGCCGTCCCGAGGTGGGCGTCCACCACGGCGTCCACCAGCGCGTCCACGGGCGGGCCGGAGTCCCCGGTCGCGTCGGCCCCGAGGACCAGGGGCAGGCTGCCGTATCCCCACAGCTGCGCCACCCCGTGCAGCCCCGCCCACAGCGCGGCCGCCGTCACCTCGGGCTCGGCCGCCCCGCACGCGCCGACCAGCCGGGTCAGCAGCGTGAACAGCGGCAGGGTCTGCTCCCGCAGCCGCGGCGCCCCCGAGGGCTCCCGGCCGGTGCTGTCCAGCAGGTCGTGGCGGAACATCAGCTCGAACATCCCGCGCTGCTCCAGGGCGTAGCCCACGTACGCCCGGCCGAGCGCCCGCACGTGCTCCCGGGGCGCGGGCCGCGCCGCGCCGGCCGCGAGGAAGCGGGTGCCGAGGTCGCCGAAGCCGCGCCGGGCGATGGCCGACAGCAGTGACTGGTGGGTGGGGAAGTAGCGCCGCGGCGCGCCGTGGGAGACGCCGGCGCGGCGGGCGATCTCGCGCAGGCCGAGGGAGCCGGTCCCCTCGCTCGTGACCAGTTCCACTCCGACGTCGATCAGCCGCTCGCGCAGCGACCCATCCGGTTCATTCGCCATAGACACTGTCTACCAGGTTGCGTAGACAGTGTCTACCGACTGCGCCGGGTTTCCGTACCGGCCGACGGGTAGGCGCAGGCCAGGGGGGCAGGGACAGTCAGAGGTCGGGCAGGGTGCAGTCAGAGGGAGGCCGTCATGGGAACCGGGATCTGGGGCTACGGCCACCGGTCGGGCTACGCGCCCGGCACCGACCTCGTCGGCTACAAGGTCGACGCGGCCGACGGACCCATCGGCAAGGTCGACCGGCACACGGACGACGTGGCCCGCTCCTACCTCGTCGTCGACACCGGCCCGTGGATCTTCGGCCGCAAGGTCGTCATACCGGCCGGCTTCGTGGCGCGCGTCGACGCCGAGGCCCGGGCCGTGCACCTCACCTGCACCCGGGACCAGGTCAAGGACTCACCCGACTACGAGCAGAACGGGCGCCACGAGGACGAGCCGGGCTTCGTCCGGCAGATCGAGACGTACTACTCCGACCCGCACATGTGAGAGGGGTGCGGCGGGCGAAAGCCCCTGGCGGCGGACCCGCCGCCCGGGAGATCATCTTCGGATGACCACAGAGACGATCACCGCATCCGCGTCGGGCACGTGGACCCTCGGAGACATGAAGGTCAACCGCATAGGCTTCGGCAGCATGCGGCTGACGCAGAACGGTGCCGCGCTCCAGGCCGGCGGCCCGTCCGGCGACCGGGACCGGGCCATCGCCGTCCTGCGCCGCGCCGTGGAACTCGGCGTGAACCACATCGACACCGCGGCCTTCTACTTCTCCCCGCTCCGCTCCGCCAACGAGCTGATCAACAGCGCCCTCGGCGGCCCCTACCCCGACGACCTGGTCATCGCCACCAAGGTCGGCCCCGCCCGCGACGCCTCGGGGGAGTGGACGAGGCACGCCGTCGCGGCCGAGCTGCGCGGCCAGGTCGAGGAGAACCTGCGCCAGCTCGGCCGCGACCACCTCGACGTGGTCAACCTGCGCGTCCTGCCCGACCACCCCGACTTCGCCGAACGCTTCGCGGCCCTGGCGGAACTGCGCCGGGCCGGGCTCATCCGCCACCTCGGCGTCTCCAACGTCACCCCCGAGCAGCTCGCCGAGGCCCGGGCCATCGCGCCCGTCGTCTGCGTGCAGAACATGTACGGCATCGGCGTGCGGCCCGAGTACGACGACTTCGTACGGCACTGCGGGGAACAAGGCATCGCCTTCGTGCCCTTCTACGCGATCGCCGCCGCCGGCCGAGAGGGCGGCGCGGGCGCCTCCGAGAGCGAGGAAGTGCTCGCCGTGGCCCGCGCCCACGGGGCGAGCCCGGCGCAGGTACGCCTCGCCTGGACCCTCCAGCGGGGACCCCACGTCCTGGCCATCCCGGGCACCGGCAACCCGGACCACCTGCTCGACAACGTCGCCGCCGGCGCCCTGCACCTCACCGACGACGACCTGGCACTCCTCGAAGGCGTCCACCGCGCCGCCGCCCAGTAGCGCGCCGACGGGCCGGGCCGGCGCCGCAGGCCCGGCCGCGTCCGGCACAATCGGCGGATGAGCGAAGAGACCCCCGCCGGCTCCGGCAGCCCCTGCGACCACGACCCCTACCTGTGGCTGGAAGACGTGGACGGCGAGGCCGCGCTCTCCTGGGTCCGGGAGCGCAACGCCGAGACGGTCGCCGCGCTGACCACCGCCCCGGGCTTCAAGGTGCTGGAGCGCGAGGTGCGCGAGGTCCTCGACGACGGCGGACGCATCCCCTACGTGGTCCGGCGCGGCCGCCACCTCTACAACTTCTGGCAGGACGCGGACCGGCTGCGCGGGGTCTGGCGGCGCACCACCCTGGAGGAGTACCGCACCGAGCGGCCGGCCTGGGAGACCGTCCTCGACCTCGACGCGCTCGCCGAGGCCGAGGGCGAGAAGTGGGCCTGGGCCGGCAGCGCCGTGCTGGGCCCCGAGCACCGCCACGCCCTGGTGATGCTGTCCCGCGACGGCGCCGACGCCTGCGTGGTGCGCGAGTTCGACCTCACGACGCTGGAGTTCGTCGGGGGCGGCTTCACCGTCGAGGAGGCCAAGACCCGGGTCGACTGGATCGACGCCGACCACCTGTGGATCGGCACCGACTTCGGCCCCGGCTCCATGTCCCCCTCCGGCTACCCCCTCCAGGTCCGCCGCTGGCGCCGCGGCACCCCCCTCGCCGAAGCCGAGCGGGTCTACGAGGGCCGGCCGGACGACCTGTCCGCCACCGGCTGGCACGACGACACACCCGGCTTCGAGCGGGACTTCGTGTCCCGGCAGATCGACTTCTGGAACCAGGAGCTGTTCCTGCTCCCCGAGGACCCCGCCGCACCGCCCGAGAAGATCGACGTACCGGACGACGCCGTCGCCGGCATCCACCGCCAGTGGCTGGTCGTCCAGCCGCGCACCCCCTGGCTGGGCCATCCCGCGGGCAGCCTGCTCGCCTTCGACCTCCAGGCGTACCGCGCGGGCGGCCGCGAGGCCGCCGTCCTGTTCACCCCGGACGAGCGCACCGCCCTCGCCGGCTACAGCTGGACCCGCAACCACCTCCTGCTGCGCACCCGCGCCGACGTCTCCTCCCGCCTGGAACTGCTCACCCCCGGCCCGGACGGCTGGAGCCGCGCCCCGCTGGACGGCGTACCGCCGCTGTCCACGGCGTCGGTGGTGTGCACCGACCCGGACGAGAGCGACGAGTACTTCCTCGACGTCACCGGCTACCTCCAGCCCTCCACCCTCTACCGCGGGGAGGCCGGGTCCGCCGGCGGCCAGGCCCTCAAGCAGGCGCCCGCCCTCTTCGACACCGCCGGGCTCCGCGTCCGCCAGTACTTCGCCACCTCCCCCGACGGCACCCGCGTCCCGTACTTCGTGGTCGGCCCCGAGGACCGCCCCGGCCCCGGCCCGACCCTGCTCTACGGCTACGGCGGATTCGAGATCTCCATGGTCCCGCAGTACAGCGCGGTCACCGGCCGGGCCTGGCTCGCGCGCGGAGGGACGTACGTGGTCGCCGGCATCCGGGGCGGCCGCGAGTACGGGCCCGCCTGGCACCAGGCCGCCCTCGGCGCGCACCGCGTCCGGGCCTTCGAGGACTTCGCCGCCGTCGCCCGCGACCTCACCGCGCGCGGCATCACCACCCCCGCCCAGCTGGGCATCGAGGGCGGCAGCAACGGCGGCCTCCTGATGGGCGCGATGCTCACACGCGACCCGGAGCTGTTCGGCGCCGTCGTCGCGCACGTCCCGCTGCTGGACATGCTCCGCTTCCACAAGCTCCTCGCCGGAGCCAGCTGGACCGCCGAGTACGGCAACCCGGACGACCCCGCCGACCGGCCCCACCTCGAGCGGATCTCCCCGTACCACCGCATCCGCGCCGACGGCCCCCCGTACCCGCCGCTGCTGCTGCTCACCTCCACCCGGGACGACCGCGTCCACCCCGGCCACGCCCGCAAGGCGGCCGCCCGGCTCCGGGAGCTGGGGCATCCCGTCCTCTTCCACGAGCACATCGGCGGCGGCCACGCCGGCGCCACCGACCACCAGCAGACCGCCTTCAACGAGGCGCTCGTGCACACCTTCCTCTGGGAGCGGCTCACCCCGCGGACGTGACCTCACCGCCCGCCTCCGGAGGCGGGCGCCCCCGCGTGACCGCTCAGGCGTGGGCGCGGGCGATCAGCAGGGCGACGTCGTCGTGCGTGTCGGGGCGGCGCAGGGCCGACAGCAGCAGGTCGCAGGTCTCCTCGATGGGGCGGTGGGGGCCGGCCAGGAGGTCCGTCAGCGTCAGCAGGCGGGTGTCGATGTCCTGGTCCCGGGTCTCGACGAGCCCGTCGGTGTACAGCACCAGCTCGTCACCCTTGCCCAGGGCCACGGCGGTGGTGCTGAAGGGGACCCCGCCCACGCCCAGCGGCACCGCGGTCGGCAGGCGCAGCAGCCGCGGAGGGCGGCCGTTGCGCAGGTGCACCGGCGGCAGGTGGCCCGCGGTGGAGATGTGGCACAGCCGGGTGTGCGGGTCGTAGACGGCGTACACGCAGGTGGCCATCGCGTCGCCGAGGTCGCCCGTCGCCGCGTCGAGGTGGGTCATGACCATGGCCGGGTCGAGGCCGAGACGGCCCAGCGCGCGTGCGGTGGCGCGCAGCTGCCCCATCGTCGCCGCGGCGTTGATGCCGCTGCCCATCACGTCTCCGACGACCAGCGCCGTCCGGTCACCCGTCAGGGGGATGACGTCGAACCAGTCACCGCCGGTCTCGTCGGCGGCGCCGGCCGGCTGGTACCGGTAGGCGATGTCCAGTCCGGGGGCCGCCGGGGGGTGCTGGGGCAGCAGGTGGCGCTGGAGGGCGAGCGCGGCGTGGCGCTGGCGCTGGTACCAGCGGGCGTTGTCGATGGAGACGGCCGCGTGCGCGGCGAGTTCGGAGGCGAGCAGCACGTCGTCCGGGCCGAACGGCACGGGGTTGCGGGCCCGCTTGAGGTCGAGGGTGCCCAGCACCTGGCCGCGGGCGATCAGCGGCACCGCGAGGTAGGAGTGCACCCCCGCCTCGCCCAGCAGCCGGGCCGCGTCCTCGTCACGGGCGATGCGGGGCAGGTCCTCGGGCCGCACGTGCGGGACGAGCTCGGGCCGGGCGGTGCGGGCGCAGCGCGCCACCAGCCGCTCGGGGCGGTACGACGCCACGTCGCCGACGGGGTCGGCGGCCTCCTCCGCGGGGGTGCGGTAGGCCGCCTTCACCGCGAGCGCCCGGAACCGTACGCCCCCGTCGTCGGCGGCCTCGCCGGGCCTCGGGCCCGTCAGGATGGTGTCGAGGACGTCCACGGCGGCGATGTCGGCGATCTCCGGGACGGCGACGTCGGCCAGCTCCCGGGCGGTGATGTCCAGGTCGAGGGTGGTACCGATGCGCACCGAGGCGTCCGCGATCAGGGCGAGGCGCCGGCGGGCGTGGGCGGCGGACACGGCCGCCCGGTGCTGTTCGGTCACGTCCACCACCGACACCGCGACGCCGATCACCCGCGCGGCCTGGTCCTCCAGCCGGTAGACCGACACCAGCCAGGCCCGCTCGCCGGAGTCCTCGGAGATCTGGCCGGTGGTGAACTGGTCCAGCACCGGCACGCCGGTCGCCAGGACCTCCCGCATCCGGGCCTCGACCGCCGCCCCGTCCAGGAAGGGCAGGAGGTCGCTGATCCGCTGCCCGAGGTGCTGCTCGGCCGACAAGCCGTTGATGCGTTCCAGAGCCGGGTTGACCAGCACGTACCGCAGGTCGGTGTCGAGGACGGCCAGGCCGATGGGGGACTGGTCGACCATGCGCAGCGACAGCGCCAGGTCCCGTTCCACGCGGCGCAGGGTGGCCTGCTCGGAGGCCAGGCCCAGCGCGTAGAGCCGTCCGTTGGACGCCTGGAGGCGCATGTTGCGGAACTCCACGAGCACGCTGTGGCCGTCCCGGTGGCGCACGGGGAAGGATCCCGCCCAGGTGCCCTTGCCCCACATCACCCGGGTGAACAGCTCCAGGACCTCCTCGCGGTCCGGCGCCTCCACCAGCAGCGACGCCGCGTACTGCCCCAGCGCCTCCTGCGCGGTGTACCCGAAGAGCGCCTCGGCCTGCGGGCTCCACAGGCTGATCCGGCCCTCGGCGTCCAGGACCACCGCGGCCACCCCGAGCACGTCGAGCAGGCCCCCCGCCGCCGGAGATCCCGCTCCGGGGCCGTCGGTCGGCGGGTCGGGCTGCGCATCGGCCATCACCGGCCTCCTCACCCGGGCGGACTCCCCACCATGCTCATGCCCCGTCCCGGCCCCGGCGACCCGGCCGCGGCCATCGGGTGGCGGTACCGCCACCCGGGGAGTCGGGGCCGCATGCGGCGAGCAGCCCGGCGGCCCGCCTTTTCCCGGGCGGGTGCCTCCCCGCCGCCGGCCGGGGACGGCGGGGAGGCACCGGCCGGCGCCGGCCGGGTGTCAGTGGAACAGCATGGACGCGCCGCCGGCCGCGGTGGTCACGGATCCCGGGCACAGGAAGCTGCCGGAGGCCTTGGTGGCGGTGAAGGCCCGGTTGACGTACTTCCTGCTCGTCCCGTCCCGGTCCCACGTGATGTTCGTGGCCTTGTAGCGGCACGATATGAAGCTCTGCTGTCCGGTGATGTCGATCAGGTCGGTACGGGCGGTGGCGCCGGCGTCGTCGAAGGTGAAGGCCGGGTTGTTGTTGAGGGTGGCGGTGATGCCGCCGTCGCAGGCCAGGTTGCCGCCGGGCCTGTTGATGCTGGTGCGGTCGACGGTGAGGGCGCTGGGGGGATTGGCGCTGGTGCGGGCGTTGGTCCAGGTACAGGTGTTGCCCGCGACGACGATGACGCCGTCGGCCTTCTGGTCCGCGGTGGTGCCGAAGGCGGCGGCGCTCGTGACACCGCCGGCCGTGGCCGCGAGGGCCAGTGCGGCGACGGCGAGTTTCGCACGGTGCATCATGTCGCTCCTCTGTGACACGTCCTTGTGGGGGTGTGGTGCGAGGGCGGTGCGGAGTGCGCCACGGAGCGTGTCACAGCGGTCCTGAGATGTCATGTGCACATCAGCGATTGGCCGGAATGCGGCGCCGACCGAGGGGGATCGGGTATCGGAGGTTCGGGCGATCGGGGGATCGGGGATTCGGGGATTCGGGGGAGCGTCAGGGGATGTCGGTGTCGGCCGGTTCGGCCTCGTAGACGTGCGGGGCGTCCCCCTGCCACTCGATCGCCTCGGGAGCGCCGCCGAGCACCACCTCGTCGGGGTCCGGCACCTCGGCCCGGCGCAGGAACTCGATCACGTCCGCGTCGGTGTGCGCGGTGCCCAGCACCGTGTCGCGGTCCTGGACGCGGACGGTGACCCGGCGGCCGCCCGAGGGGGAGATGCGGTGGACGACGATCGGCGCGTGCTCCATGCCTCCACCCTGGAGCCGGTCCGCCGCCCACGCATCCGGGCCCGCCACCGGGGCGGCCGACCGCGGCGGCCGCCGGCGCTGCGAACGCCCCCGGCTGTCGTCCCGCACGGCCTGGGCGCATACCGGGGGCGCGCGTGGCAGGCTGGACGGCATGTGCGGCCGTTACGTCTCCACCCGCAGCCCCGACGACCTGACGGGCCTCTTCGAGGCGACCGGGCCCAGCCCCGACCTCGTGCTCCCGCCCAGCTGGAACGTCGCCCCGACCGACCCGGTATGGGCGGTGCTGGAGCGCGCCGACCGGGAGAGCGGGGTCCTGGAGCGGCAGCTGAGGCCGCTGCGGTGGGGGCTCGTCCCGTCCTGGTCGAAGGGCCCGGGCGGCGCGGCGAAGATGATCAACGCCAGGGTCGAGACGGTCGGTGAGAAGCCCGCCTACCGCCGGGCCTTCGCCAAGCGCCGCTGCCTGCTGCCGGCCGACGGCTTCTACGAATGGCAGTCCGTCCCGGCGGCCGGCTCCGCGAAGGCGTACAAGCAGCCGTACTTCATCAGCCCGCAGGACGGCACGGTGATGGCGATGGCGGGCCTGTACGAGTTCTGGCGCGACCCGGCCGTCGCCGACGAGGACGACCCGGCCGCCTGGTGGGCGACCTGCACCGTCATCACCACCGAGGCCGCGGACGCCGCCGGCCGCGTCCACCCCCGGATGCCGCTGGCCCTCGCCCCCGCCGACTACGACGCCTGGCTCGATCCCGCCCACCAGGACCCCCACGCCCTGCGCGCCCTCCTCGCCACCCCCGCCGGCGGCCGCCTGGAGGTCCGCGCGGTCACCACGGCGGTCAACAGCGTGCGCAACAACGGCCCCGAGCTCCTGGAAGACGCCCGGGCCTCCTGATCCACCGTCCCTCGGACGGCGGGGCGGCCCGGCTGTCGCGGCGGCGGACCCGCGGGCGTTCAGCGCGGGCCGGTGCGGTCCGCCGGGCGGCCCGGTACGAGCGCCTCGCGCAGCGCGGCCGCCGAGGTGAAGCGGTGGCCGCGGATGCCGAGGGCGCGGGCGGCGTCGACGTTCTCCTGCCGGTCGTCGACGAACAGGACCTCGCCGGGCGCCGCGTCCAGCGCCCGCAGGCACCACGCGTAGGCGCCGGCCGCCGGTTTGGCATGGCCGATCCGGCACGACAGGCCCCGCACCCGGAAGTGCGCGAGCCAGGGGTGGTGGCGTTCGTAGTAGACGGCGAGTTCCTCCGGGATGTTCGACAGCAGGGCGATCCGCCGCCCGGCCGCGGCCAGTTCCCCGACCAGGTCCACCATCTCCGCGTCCACCGCGCTCCAGCTCGCGACGTCGGCCTCCACGAGCGAGGCGGCCTTCCGTGCGCCGAACCGGGTGCCGAGCGCGTCGCCCACCCGCCGCCAGTACTCCGGTCCGCCGACCTCGCCGCGGTCGTAGGGCGGACGCAGCGCCCAGTAGGCCTCCCAGAACACCGCCCCGGGGACACCGGCCGTCGTGACGAGGCGCTCCTTCCCGGCCGGTGACTGGTGGCGGGCTATGACGCCGAACAGGTCGAAGAGCACGACGGCGTCCATGGCCTCACACCTTCCGTACGGTGACGCCGGCGGCGGCGAGCGCGTCGGTCTGCTCCTGCGGCGCCGCCTGGTCGGTGACGACCGCGTGCAGCGCCGAGGCGGGCAGCACGTGCGCGAGGGCGGTGCGCGCGAGCTTCGCGGACTCCGTGACGGCGATGACCCGGCGCGCCGAGGCGATTGCGGCGCGCTTGACGGCGGCGTCGGCCAGGTCGTAGGCGGTCAGGCCGTGCTCCGCGCTCAGGCCGCAGCAGCCGATGACGGCGGTGTCGAAGCGCAGGGCGGCGAGGGAGGCTTCGGTCAGCGGCCCGGTGAGGGCGAGTTCGCCCCGGCGCGGCGCCCCGCCCGGCAGCAGCAGCGTCAGGCGGGGCGCGTCGGCGAGGGCGTTGGCGGCGTGCAGGGACAGCGGCATGACGGTGAGCCGGCGGTGGTGCAGGGCGCGGGCCACCTCCAGGCAGGTGGTGCCGCTGTCCAGGACGACCGATTCCCCGTCCGCCAGCAGGGCCGCGACCTCGGCGGCGAGGCGCCGCTTGGTGTCCAGCCCGTCCCGGGCGCGCAGCGGGAAGGGCGTCTCCTCCCCGCGCAGCAGCAGGCTCCGCGCGCCGCCCCGGTAGCGCTCGAGGACCCCTTGGTCGGCCAGGGCCTCCAGGTCGCGGCGGATGGTCATCTCGGAGGCGCCCGTGAGCTCCGCGAGCTCCGCGACGCTGCGGCTGCCGCTCGTACGAACGGCGTCGCTGATCTGCCTCAGACGGTCTGCACTCATACCCGGATTGAACATCTCGCGTGTTCAAAACGCAAGTTCCGCACATCGTTGATGTTTGTTACGTTCGTTTCCATGCCATCCTTCGCACACGTCGCCCCTCTGCCCGCCCGCCTGCCCCGAGCGCGGCGGGCCACCTTCGCCTACTTCGCCCTCAACGGATTCGCCATGGGCATGTGGGTCGTCCACCTCCCCGTGGTGCAGCAGCGCACCGGCGTCGGCCACGCCCTGCTCGGCTGGCTCCTGCTCCTCCTCGGAGCCGGCGCCTACACCGGCATGCGGGTCGCCGGACCGCTCGCCGACCGCTTCGGCGCCACCGCGGCCGTCCCCGCCGGCGCGGCCCTGTGCACCACCGCCCTGGTGGCGCCGGCCCTGGCCGGCGACGCCCCGTCGCTCGGCGCCGCGCTGCTGCTGCTCGGATTCGGCAACGGCTGCCTCGACGTCGCGATGAACGCCCACGCCGTCCAGGTCGAACGCGGCTACGGGCGCCCGGTCATGTCCGCCTTCCACGCCGTGTTCTCCCTCGGCGGCGCCCTCGCCGCCCTGACCGGAGCGTTCACCCTGCACCTCGGCCTGCCCGCCGCCGTCACCCTCGGGACCACCGCCCTGGGCGGCCTCCTCCTCGCGCTCCTCGCCGCCCCCGCCCTGCTGGAGCGCGATCCCCGACCGGCCGCGCCCGCGGCGGCCCGCTCCGCCCGCCGGGCCTCCCCGCGCATCCGGATGCTGGCGGTACTCGCCTTCCTGCTCATGCTTTGCGAGGGCGTGGCCAATGACTGGAGCGCGCTCCACCTGGAGGACTCCCTCGGCGCACCCGCCGCCACGGCCGCGCTCGCCTACGGGGCCTTCGCCACCGCCATGACCGCCGGGCGGCTCTGGACGGACCGGCTGACGGCACGCACCGGCCCCGTCGCGGTCCTGCGGTACGGAGCCGCCCTCGCCGCGGCCGGGCTGGCCCTGGCCGTCGCCGCGCCCGGCGTCCCGGCGGCCCTGGCCGGCTGGACCCTCTTCGGCGCGGGCCTCTCCGGCTGCGTCCCCCAGCTCTTCAGCGCCGCGGGCCACGCGGACCCGGAGGCGGCCGGCGCCAACGTCTCCCGGGTCGCGGGCCTCGGCTACCTCGGCATGCTCGCCGGCCCGGCGGTGATCGGCCCCCTGACCCGCCTCGTACCGCTCGGGCCGGCCCTGCTGCTGCCCGTGGCCTGCTGCGCCTTCGCCGCCCTCGCCGCCCGCACCCTGCGGCCGGTCCCCTCCGGCGCCCGGTAAGGCTCGGCCGATGGTGTCCGCGAGGGAGCCGTGCAGCGCGCGGACGAGGTAGCCGTGCAGCGCCCGCCCGAGCTCGCGGACGGCCCAGGCCGTGTCGTGACCCCGCCCGGGGGCGGACGCGGGTCGATAGTGGGGCTGTGAGCGACTCGGCGCGGGACACCGGGGACGCGGGCGGCGCCGGGGCGGCCGCCTGGTCCGGGAGTGAGGGAGCGCGGGCCTTCGCCGCGCTGGAAGCGGCCACGGACTGGCTGCTCGGCTATCCGTTCGTCTTCCGGGAGCTGTCCGCGCGGATCGGGCCCGGCGCCGTCCTCGTGGACTACGGGTGCGGTCCGGGCGCGGTGGCCGGCCACGCCGCCCAGCTGCTCGGGGCGCGGGTGGTGGGGGTCGACACCTCGCCCGAGATGCTGGACCTGGCCCGGGCCTCGGACACCGGGGCGGCGGAATACCACCTGGTGCGGGACGGCCGGGTGGCAGCCCTGGCCGACGGCAGCGCCGACGCGGTCATGTGCAGCCACGTGCTCGCCTCGCTGCCCGACGAGGAGGCGGTGCTGGACGTGTTCCGGGAGGTCCGCCGGCTGCTGCGGCCCGGCGGCCCGTTCGTCCTGCTGGCCACCGACCCCGCGTGCACCGGCGAGGAGTACGCCTCCGTGCGGATCGGCGACCCGGGCGCGGTGTACGCGCCGGGCCGGGAGCTGACCGTACGGCTGCGGCGCACCGACGGCTCCTGGCAGGAGGTGCGCAACCACGCGTGGCCAGCCGGTCTGCTGCCCGGACTCCTCGAGCGGGCCGGCTTCCGGGACACCGTCCAGCACCGCCCGACCGTGGAGGAGGCGCGGGAGGTGGCCGAACCGGGGCTGGTGCGCAGCCGCCCGTGGACGGCCGAACGGGTCCGGCCCCCGCTGGTGGTCACCATCGCGTCGGCCGCCTGAACCGGCCCGGCAACCGTCGACCGAACGGGTGTATGTACGGCAATAATTCGACTTCTGAGGTATCGCGTCGAAAGTCAGACAATCCTGTGACTCATATGGCAGCCTTCTGCGCACGGCGGGGCGCGAAGGCGTCCGGCCGTGACCGGGGAGGTCACATGCGTGGATCAATGCTGCGTAAAAGCCGTGCGGTGCTGACGGGCTCGCTGATGGCGCTCGGCGTCGTCGGCCTCAGCGCCGCACCGGCCAGTGCCTGGACGGGAGGGAACGTCTGGGTCAACTTCGGCAGCTGGAACTGCCCGGCCGGCGGTTCCGTCGTCGGCGTGTACTGGGGGGTGGACGCCTACTCGAGCGGCCCGGCCACCGGGGACTGGGGGGACAACGTCATCTACCCGCGCGTGCGGGTGGGTTCGGGGGCGTACAACACCCTGAGCTACCAGACGGTGTGCAAGAAGTGGGGCTGGTACACCTACCGCGGTGTGGTGAGCCAGCGGACGCTGACCCCGTACAAGTCGGGTCTCAGCTACACCTACTGAGCCCTGCGGACCGTCGAAGGACAGCGGCGGCGCCCCCTTCCCGGGGGCGCCGCCGTTCGCGCTCAGGAAGGAGCCGGCCCCGTGGCCGTCGGTGCCGACACCTGGTGCAGCCGCAGGGCCAGTTGGAGTTCCAGGCAGCGGTCGGGGGACTGCCAGTCGGGCCCGAGGAGACGGCCGATCCGGTCCAGGCGCTGCACCACCGTGTTCACGTGGACGTGGAGGGCTTCCTTCGCCCTCGCCTGGCTCATGCCGGTGGCGAAGTAGACCCGCAGCGTGCGCACGAGGTCGCTGCCGCGCCGGGCGTCGTAGTCCAGGACCGGCCCCAGCGTGGCCCGTACGAAGCCCGACAGGTCCGGCCGGTCCCCCAGCAGCACCCCGAGGAACCCCAGGTCCGCCAGGGTGCTCCCGTCGCCGGCGCGGCCCAGGGCGCGCAGCGTCGACAGGCAGCGCAGCGCCTCCGCGTGCGCGGCCGGCAGCCCGGCCGCGCTGCCGCCGGCCCGCGCCGCGCCCACCGTCACGGGCGCCCCCACGTTCCGGCCCAGCGCCGCGGCGAGGCGGGCGGCGTCGGCGCCGGTGTCCTCGGAGGGGGCCAGCAGCACGGCGTGGTCGTGGTGGACCCCGGCCAGGCCCCGGCGTTCACGGGCGTGGTGCGCGGCGGCCGTGAGCAGGCGGGGGCGCGGAACGGCGTCGCTGTGCAGGACGAACAGGGCGTGGGGGCGGTCCAGGTCCACGCCCAGGCGCCGGGCCCGCACGGCCAGGCTCCCGGGATCGGCCGACGGGCTCAGCAGGTCCCCGAGCAGCTCTCCCCGTATCCGGTCCTCGGTCTGCGCCACCGTACGGCTCAGGAGCAGCAGCAGGGCCGTCACCATGGCGGCCCGCTCGAACAGGCGCCGCCCCGCCTCGTCCAGGCCGGGGCGGCCCGTCAGCGTGATGCTGCCCAGGAGTTCGGGCCCGGCCAGGACCGCGCACACCCAGGTGCCGCCCTCCGCGACCGCCCGGCCGCCCGACCGGGACGCGGCGACGGCCCCGGCCGGCGGCGGGCAGGGCCCGGCCTGCGCGCGGGCCAGCTCCGCCCCGCCGGCGTCGTGGATGAGCGTGCCGCCCTCCAGCAGCGCGCCGATCGCCGCCGCCACCTCGGCGATGTCCCCGCCGCGCAGCACGAGGCCCGTGAGCCGGTCGTGCGCCTCCTCCGCCCGGCGCAGCGCGTCGCTGTTCGCCTGGATGGTGCGCGAGGCGGCGCCCAGTTCGGCCAGCGCCCTGCGGGTCTCCTCCAGCAGCCGGGCCCCGTCGATGGCGATGGCGGCGTGGTCGGCGAGCGAGGACAGCAACGCCACCTCGCGCGGGCTGAACTCGCGCGGGCTGCGGTCGGCGGCGAAGAGCACGCCGATCACCTTCGGGCCCAGGCGCAGCGGGACGCCCAGGATGGCGTGGAGGTCCTCTTCGCCGACGGCCCCGTCGATGGGGGCGGTGTGCCGGAACCGGGGATCGCGCTGGTAGTCGCCGGTGGCGTACGGGCGGGCCGTCTGGGCGACGAGCCCGCCGAGCCCCTCGCCCATGCCCAGGCGCAGCTGCTGGAACGCGGCCGACACCGATCCGTCGGTCACCCGCATGTAGGTGTCGCCCGCCGCGTCGTCGTTCAGCGACAGGTACGTGACGTCCGTGTGCAGCAGCTGCTTGGCGCGGTGCGTGATGGCACGCAGCACCGCGTCCAGGTCGCGCAGCGCGGCGAGGTCCCCGGCCGTGTCGAACAGCGCGGTCAGCTCCGCCTCCCGGGTGCGGTGCTGGACCAGCGTCCGGTGTATCTCCAGGGCCACCCCGGTCGCCTCGTCGAGGGCGGCCAGCTCGGCGTCGCCGGCACCGGCGGCGCGGGCGGCCGCCGCCGGCCGGGCGAACTCCTCCGCCGGCGCCCCCTGGGCCAGCAGGCCGAGCAACTCCCGTACGCCTTCCGTCACGGGGGTGAGCATACGGGCGCGGCCCCGCTCAGCCCTTGACGGGGACGGGAGGGGCCGTACGGGCGGGCCGGTCGAGGCTGCGGCCGCGGGTCTCGCGGGCGGCCAGGGCGGTCGCGGCGGTGATCAGCGCCGCCGCGCAGACGTAGACGGAGACCGGCACGGAGGACCCGTACTCCTTGAGCAGTTCCACGGCGATGACGGGGGCCAGGGCGCCGCCGATGATGGACGCGACCTGGGATCCCATGGAGGCCCCCGAATAACGGACGCGGGTGTCGAACATCTCCGAGATGAACGCCGCCTGCGGACCGTACATCGCACCGTGCAGCAGCAGCCCGGCGGTGACCGCGGCGGCGATCACCGGGAAGGAACGGGAGTCCAGCAGGGCGAAGAAGGCGAACGCCCAGCCCGCCATGCCGACCGAGCCGACGAGCGTGACGGCACGGCGGCCGATCCGGTCCGACAGGGCGCCCCACAGCGGGATCGTCACGAAGTGCACCGCCGAGCCGATCAGTACGGCGTTCAGGGCGTCGCCCTTGGGCAGGTGGAGGTGGACGGTGACGTAGACGAGCAGGAAGGCCGTGAGCACGTAGTACGAGACGTTCTCGCCCAGGCGCACGCCGATCGCGGTGAGCACGCCCCGCCGGCCCGTGCGCAGCACCTCGACCACCGGCGGCCGCTGCCGGACCCCCGCCGCCTCCTCCGCCTCGGCCCTGGCCCGCGCCTCGAGGAACGCCGGCGACTCCGACACCGAGACCCGTATCCACAGCCCGACGACCACCAGCACCCCGGAGAGCAGGAACGGCACCCGCCACCCCCAGGCGAGGAACGCCTCGTCCGACTGGACGGCCGCCAGCAGCGCCAGCACCCCGGTGGCCAGCAGGTTCCCGCCGGGAGCGCCGGCCTGCGGCCAGGACGCCCAGAACCCCCGGTGCCGGTCGTCCCCGTGCTCGGCGACGAGCAGCACCGCACCGCCCCACTCGCCCCCGAGCGCGAAGCCCTGCACCAGCCGCAGCACGGTCAGCAGCACGGGCGCGGCGGCGCCGACGCCGGCGTGCGTCGGCAGCAGCCCAATGGCGAAGGTGGCCCCGCCCATCATCAACAGGCTCACCACGAGCAGCCGCTTGCGCCCGATCCGGTCGCCGTAGTGCCCGAACACGACCCCGCCGAGCGGCCGCGCGGCGAATCCGACGGCGTAGGTGAGGAACGCCAGCAGGGTCCCGACGAGGGGATCGCTGGCGGGGAAGAACAGCGTGTTGAACACCAGGGCGGCGGCGGACCCGTAGAGGAAGAAGTCGTACCACTCGATGGTGGTCCCGACGAGACTCGCGGCGACGACTCTCCTGATGCTGCCGGGGTGCGATGACGGTGTGGCAGAGGCGGCCATGAGTACCACTTCCGGACGGGGGCGGGGACGATTCGATGTCGCCACACCATAGGAACGCCCAGGTCAGCGGCACATGGTGGCCGCAACCACACTTCCGGCCCGCAGGATGTGCCCCTCAGCCATGCCGCCTGCCGAGGGGGCCCGAAAGGACCTCTGTCGGCCCCGAATCCAGCCCCGCCAAGAATGCCTAATGTGGGGCATTTTGACGCCGTGGTGCTGACTCCCGTGCTGGTTCGGTGCTGGTTGCGCAGGCTCGAACTCCGACAATCGGCGCGGATGGGGGCCGCAGCCTTGTCGCTTGACGGCGACCGGCAGGCCCGCCGTGAGCGCATGCCGGCACGGTCGGACACCCCCCGCGCCACGCGCAGTCGGTACCGACTCTGCTGTCCGGACCTCTCATGGGCGAGAAGAGCCGGCTTACGGCCCTGGACCACCTGGCCGGCCCTGCATTCTTGATCTGCGTGATCACCGGTAGCGCCACCTTCTCCCGGTCTGCCGCCTTCTTCGGCCGTGACGGCCAACGCGGTCAACGACGGCGAAGTCTGGGTGACGAGCGTCTTGCTGAGGCTCGCTTTCGGCCCGTTGGGGTGCTGCTCTCCGCTGCGACCCAGGCAGCTCGCGCGTACCTGGAAACAGAGGCGGCGCCCTCCCTACTGGACGCACCCCGGATCAAGGTGCACCGCGTCGAGCGCGTCATCCGCAAGGCCTGGCGGCCCTGCAACGGCGGGCCCAGACGGCACCAGCACCGCGAGCTGAAACTGCACGCTGCGAAAGTGGTGATGGCGTTGCGGCTCGCCGAAGCCCAACAGGACATCGAGCCGGGGCCTGCGTTGAAGGAGATGACGCGGATCTTGGTCACCGTGGCCGAGAGATACGCGGAAGGCGAGGTCGGCGAAGATCTCTGAGGAGAAATGCCTGGCCGCAACCCAGCCTGGCGCCGCCCACAACCACACCGGCCGCAGCCCGCGGTCGGCACCTCGACTCTCCACCCTGCAAACCATTCCGAAAGCTGGGGCGGGTCCGCCCAACAACTCCCGCCGTATGTCCGTCGTCACGGCCTCCGGAGTACGGGTCGCCCACCCGGTCTTCCAACGGCTCGAGGAGGCCGGATTGGTGGTACGAGACACCTCCCGCCTCCTCCGCGCCGGACAGCCCGTCTCGCTCACGGACAGCGGGCGTACGACGGTGACCGGCGCAGCCCGCCCTGCGGCCACGACCGCACCCGCGGGCCCGATGGGCTCCTGGTCGGCGGCACCCACACGGTCCCGCTGACCTACCGGTTCCCTTGCAGACACGAAATGAGCTGAATGCCGCGAACCGGCTACCGGCCTGACTTCCGACCCGACGGCTTCGAACCCGTCAATGACCGCGCATACGAGGCGTTCTGGGATCACATCGACTCGGACCGCGACTCGATGACCACGCTCGCCGCCCACCACAGCCCCGATGACCGCCACAGCTACTACGTGATCCACAACGGCGCCGTCACGTGGGGAGTCCCAGGCGAACCGCAGCTGGTCGCCCTATGCCTCGAACGAGACATCCCAGCCAAGGTGTACAGCTTCGAGCACGCCACGCTGCCGCTTCCGGCGATGGCCCAGTCCTGGCTCATCAAGCGCGGCTGCCCCGCCGAGGCCATCGCCTCGACTCGCCCTGCTCCGCAGCTCCTTGAGAATCTCCTGCGCGTCGAACAGGAGCGGATCTCGCAGGGCTGGTCTGCGGCCATGGGCCGGCCCGGCTCCTCTCCAACCCGTTACCGACCCCGCCTGAAGACGTGAACGTGCATGATCTCGCCGATCTCCACTGCACGGTCCGGCCTCGCTGAGGGGAGGGACGACCGTACCCGGGGCGCGGACGTGATCGCTGCCCGACCGGCGAGGACGCTGCGGTGTCTCACCTGACCGGTCGACGTGCCGTAACGGGTGCTCAGGCGCGTGGAATTGAGTCGTGTGGGTGACCCCTCCGGTACGCCGGGAGGTGGCCGGGACGAGGCTGTTCAACCTTAGGGCAAGCGTCCAGGAGCGTCCGCGAGTGCAGAAACGTCACCGCCCGAGCCTGACGCGACCCGGTCCATGGCGGAGTCCGTGGACGTGTTCCAGACCGGAGGCGACGCCGTCCACTACTCCAGCACCCCGCCGCCGACGATCTCCGCGCACGGCTGGTGGCTCGACAAGGACAGCGGCGGGGCCAAGGCCAAGGTGACCGTGGAGATCCAGATCCTGACCGGCGGCCGCTGGCACACCGCGCGCCGCCCGAACCACCGTGGCCGTGGCCCCCGGGACTCCCCTTCTCCACGGCGCGGTCTCGTCGGCGTGCATGCCGGGCGCGATCGGACCGGCCAGCGAGCCGACCCCGTAGGAGACGACGAACACCAGGACGAGCAGAGCGAGGAAGCCCGGCAGGGCTGCTGGCGGAGCCCAGCGCCGCCGGGAGGGACGCGTTCCACCGGGAGTCTGCCGCTGTCGGGCCATCGTCGCTCCTGAACGGGCACCTGCCAGGTGCAGGCGCTTCCAGGCAGGTGGTCATCGCCACCTGGGCGGGAGTTCCCGACCCAGCTGGTCTCATCCGGGCATGCGCGGGGGTGCATTGACGATTCCGAACGGTACGTGAACGCTCGGGGTGGCCGGTGCCGTGCCGTTGAGGTGGGAGACCTGGTCGTCGAAGAAGATGTGCGGATCGAGGGCACGCATCACGGCGGCCTTGTCGATGCCGCCGAGGAAGAACGCCTCGTCGACGCGGAGTCCCCACTGCTGGAGACTCCGCACGGCACGTTCGTGCGCGGGGGCGTCCCGGGCGGTGACCAAGGACACCCGGAGGCGGGGCCGATAGGCGGAGTTCTTACGGCGCTCCTCCTCTTCGCGACGCTGGATGCGGTTGATGCCTGAAAGGAATTCCTTCAAGGGGCCGGGGTCGTGCGGGGTGGTCGCGTTGAGGACTTCGTGTGCGCGGAACCCGTCGATGCCGGCGGACTGGTAGATCCGCTCGGAGGAGTCGCCGGCCAGTACACCGTCGAAGTCGAAGGCGATGCGGAGTTCCCGGTCGGCGTCGTCATCGACCCGTTCCGTCGTGAGCACATGGCCCGCCGGCATTCCGTCGGCCACCGCATCGCGAACGTCCGAACCGTTGGCCGACAGGAACAAGGACATGTTCAGAGCGGGCATGAAGCGGTGTGTCGACCGGCCCTGCCGGAACACGGCCCGGCTGATGTGCAGGCCGTGCGCCGCGATGGAACGCATGACGCGGAGCCCGGTGTCCGGGTCGTTGCGGGACAGGATGATGACCTCGACCAGCGGATCGAGGGGCTCGGCCAGGTCGTTCAGCGACAGCAGGCGCCGGACGAAGGGGAAGGCCACGCCCTTGTCCAGGACATCGTCGACGTGGGCCTCTTGGTAGGCGCGATACGCGTCCTCGCCCTGCTCCCTGAACACCGCGTCGCAGTCGGTGAGGTCGAACAGGGCGCTGGAGGCGATCCCTATGACGAGGCGGTCGGACAGGTCGTACTTCATCTCGCCCCCCGCTGGCACACGTGCACCATGGAGAGCATTATCGCCTTTTCGGCTCTGTCGAAAACATGTGCGGCAACGTCGTGGTGGTGTGCGCGAGCGCAGGGCAGCAGGGCGGCCGGGTCTCGTTCGAAGGCGACGGGATGGCCTCGGCCGCCGTCCGGGACTGCCGGCGGGCAGCGCGGGGGTCACCCCGCATGGTGCGGTGACCTGGGCCGGATCGTAGTCTGCGACCATGACTGACACCTCGATGCCGACTCCCGCTCAAGCCTTCGAGATGCTGCTGGCCGGCAACCAGCGATTCGTCTCGGGAACACCGGAACATCCCAACCAGGACGCCGCACGCCGCTCCGAGATCGCACCGGCCCAGAACCCCTTCGCGGTGCTCTTCGGCTGCTCCGACTCCCGCCTGGCCGCCGAGATCATCTTCGACCGGGGGCTCGGTGACCTGTTCGTGGTCCGCACCGCGGGCCACGTGACCGGGCCGGAGGTACTGGGCAGCATCGAGTACGGGGCGAGCGTGCTGAACTGCCCCCTGGTGGTGGTGCTCGGCCACGACTCGTGCGGTGCGGTCGCGGCCACCCGTGCGGCGGTGGAGGACGGGGTCGCCGCCCCCGGGTACGTTCGGGACGTCATCGAGCGGGTCACGCCCAGCGTGCTGGCCGCCCGCGCCGCCGGGCTGACCGAGGACAGCGACGTCATAGCTGAGCACGTACGGCACACCGTCGACCTGCTGCTGGACCGCTCCAGGGTGCTCGCCGAACAGGTGAAGGCCGGACGGACCGCCGTGGTGGGCCTGTCCTACCGGCTGGCCGACGGCAGCGCCCACCTGGTGACGACCCGCGGCCTCGAGGCCACCGTCGACTCCGCGTCGCTGTAGAGAGGACACAGAGGACAGAGGCCGGAGGGCGATGAGTGTGGCTGAGAGCTGGTCGCGTGTGATGGGTCTTCTTCGGGAGCACGCGCCGGCCGATCACGCGGATCTGCCGGGGCCCGCTACGGAGCAGATGCTCGCAGCAGCCGAGGAACGGATGGGGATCTCCCTTCATGGGGACCTGCGGACGTGGCTGTTGCAGAACAATCCGGATCTGCCGGAGGAAGATTTCGACCACGACGTGATGTGCTGCGGCTTCGACGGGTTTCCAGACGAGGGAAGCTTCTTTCTGGGCATCCGGGCGATGGAGAGGCTCTACGCGAACCGCTCCAGCTCCTGCGGATTCGACCCTCCGGACCAGCCGGACCACCCGTTCTGGCGTAACGAGTGGATCCCGTTCCTGTCGGACCGGGACGGCTGGACGGGAAAGTTCATCGATGTGCGGGACGGGCGCGTCGGCCGCTGGTTCGTGGGTGCTCCCACGGTCACGGGCGAGTACGCATCGATGGCCCGGTATTTCGACTCCGTAGCGGAGACGCTGACGAGGATCGCCGATGGAAGCTGGCCGGTCTGTCGGGTCACCGAAGGTCGACTTGTCTGGTCGTGAGACGGTTCCCGGCCGGATGACGGCCCGTGCCGATCCGTCCTCACCCTGGGACGCGGGCGCCCATGAGATGCACCAGCGTTGACGTTCCAGGGTGAGGACGGCTGCGGACTCGATCAGTGGCCACTCTGAAAGAGCTCAGTGACGAGGGGCGCTGCCGGTGGGGGAGGGCCGGGGCCCGGCGGCGCGGCGGAGCCGGTTGGCGATCGCGAGCCCCAGCCCGTCCTCCACGGGCAGAGACGCCACGATGAGGTCGCACCCCTGCTGGTCGAGCTCGCGCAGGAACCCGTACAGCCCGCGCGCGTAGGCGGCCATCGAACCGGGGACCGCCACCACGGCGTGCGCCTTCACCGGAGCGCCGGCGGAGGAGGCGGGGAGAAAGACGCCGACCTGGTGCCCCAGCTCCTGCGCGAGCTCCGCTTCGGCGACGACCTTCTCGGGCTCGACGAGGACGACCCGCGCCCGCGGCGCGTAGTGGGACGGATGCTGGCCCGGCACCCGGACGCGGCTCGTCGTAGGGACCGCGAGCGGGTACCCCAGCACCGCTTCGAGGTCCTCGCTCGTCACCCCGCCGGGCCGGAGAACGCTCGGGATCTCGCCCGTGACATCGACGATGGTCGACTCGACGCCGACCTCGCAGGGCCCGCCGTCCAGGACGAAGTCGACGGCGTCACCGAGCTCGGCATGGACGTGGTCCACCGTGGTGGGGCTGACCGAGCCGAAGCGGTTGGCGGAGGGGGCCGTGACACCGCCGCCGAAGGCGGACAGCAGCGCGAGTGCGACGGGGTGGTCGGGCACGCGCACGGCCACCGTCTCCAGGCCGCCCGTCGCCTCGAGGGGCACTCGGGGACCGCGTCGCAGGACCAGCGTCAGCGGCCCCGGCCAGAAGTGTTCGGCCAACAGGCGCGCGGTCGCGGGCACGTCCTCGACCCAGTCGGCCAGCTGCTCCGCGCCGCCGATGTGGACGATCAGCGGGTGGGACGGCGGGCGCCCTTTGACCTGGAAGATCCTCGCGACCGCGGCCGGGTCCTCGGCGTTGGCGCCCAGGCCGTAGACGGTTTCGGTCGGGAGGGCCACCAGGCCTCCGGCGCGCAGCACACCGGCTGCCTTTTCGATGTCACTGCTTTTTGCCGTCACCCTCGCAAGCCTCTCACTGACCGGAACTCCACACTGCGTGGTCCCCTCGGCGGCACCGCGTGAGTCCGGACGCATGATATCCGTCACGGCAGCGCCGGGGACAACGGCCGCCCGCCGCCCGTCAGCCGGCGTGGGCCCGCTTGGGCAGCCGGAACATCAGCGCCCACATCACCGCGAGCGCGGCGACGACGTACCAGACGCTGCCCGCGAACGCCTCCGTCACGGTGGTGCCGTGGCTTCCCGCAGGGGCGTGGTCGAAGAACACCACGGAGGCCGTCGCGATACCGAGTGCGGTGCCGAGCTGCATGGCGGTGTTGAACAGTCCCGCCGCAGAGCCTGCGTCCTCATGGCCGACCTGGCTGAGGGTGAGACCGGCAAGACCCGCGCCGACCATGCCGAAGCCGGCCCCGACGAGGATCATCGGGGCGACGGCGGCCGTGAACGGCATCGAGGTCTGCTGCGCGGAGACCAGCAGCTGGTAGCCGACCAGCGTTGCGGCGATGAGCACCGCCCCGGCCTGCGGCACGCGCCGCACATGGGCGCCGGCCCACTTGGAGGCGAGCATCGCGCCGGCCATGCCGCCGATGGAGATGGCGACGGACGCCGGAGCGAACTGCCCGGGCGAAAGTCCGAGGCCGGACTGCATGAACAGCACCCACGTCAGCAGGAACACGCCGGAGACCAGGCCGAAGACCAGCTGGGCGGCGAGCCCGCCGGCGAACGCCCTGCTGCGGAACAGCGAGAGCGCCACCAGGGCGGAGCCGTCCTTGCGGGTCTTCGCCCGCTGCTGGGCCACGAACGCCGCCAGCACCAGGGCACCCGCGACGAGCATGACGAAGCTCCACGTCGGCCAGTGCTTCTCGCCGCCCACGGTGAGCGGGTAGGCGAGCAGCAGCAGACCCCCGCTGGAGAGCAGCATGCCCAGCGGGTCCAGACGCCTGGCCTGCTGCTCGCGGGACTCGGGGAGGAACCGGAGGGCGAAGAGCACGGTGGCCAGGCCGATGGGCAGGTTGATCAGGAAGATCGCCCGCCAGCCGAGACCGGCGATGTCGGCGGAGGTCAGGACGGCGCCCAGGACGGGCCCGAGGACGCCGCCGAGCGACATGATCATGCCGTACATGCCGAACGCCTTGGCCTGCGACTCGCCCTGGAAGGTGACCGCGATGGTGGCCATGACCTGCGGCACCATCGCCGCCGCCCCGGCGCCCTGAAGGGCCCGCGCGGCCACCAGGAACTCGGGGCCGGTCGCGGTCCCGCACAGCAGCGACGCCAGCGTGAACAGCACGGTGCCGGCGATGAAGACCCGCTTGCGCCCGAAGAGGTCACCCAGGCGCCCGCCCGTGATCAGGGCGAGGGCGAAGGTGAGGGAGTAGGCGGCGGGGATCCACTGCACCGCGGCGCTGGAGGCGCCGGTGTCCGCCTGGATGGAGGGCAGGGCGGTGTGGACGATCGATCCGTCGAGCGCGTTCATCAGCTCGGCGATCAGCACCACGACCAGGATGATCGTGGCGGCACGGCCGGCCCCCGTGGGGCGTGGGTGACCGTGGGTATGGGTGTCGGTTGACACGAGGAAGATTCCTGTTCGCGTACAGAAGGAATAGGGGGCGGGGGCAGGCCTGGGCATGCCCCGGCACGCCTACAGCGCGACAGGGGAAAGCAGGGTGCAACGAGCCCAGGCCATCGGGGAGCACCGCCGTCGAGGCATGCGTCGGAAGCCCGCCTTCGCGGACAACCGGAAAGAGCCTCGGAACGAGCGGCTACTTACTTGGCCTGGGAGATACGTCATCACCTCGAAACACGGCGCCGGGCCCCGGAGCGGGCACCGACGGAACCACCCGAGGTTAAGACGTGTCCGGACATCCCTGCAACGCAATAAGGCGCGGGCTGCGCGGAAGAGGAGGTGTTCTCCCTGTGAGAGGCGTCATCCGGCGCGTTGGGTCGTCTCCCCGGCCTGGGCGGGCACCGCGGGCAGCGGGACAGTACAGGAGGCGCAGCGCCGGGCCTGGGCGGGGACGGGGCTGAGGCACTCGGGGCAGTCCCGCTTGGGGGCCTGGACGTCGTGGTGCGGGGCGAGGCGTTCGTGAAGCTTGTTGATCGGGAGTACGACGAGGAAGTACAGGGCGCAGGCGAGGAGGAGGAAACTGATCGCCGCGTTGATGAAGGCCCCGTAGGGGAACTCCGTGGCGCCCACGGTGAAGGTCTTGCGGCTCATGTCGCCGGCGGCCCCGGTGGCCAGCCCCACGAGCGGTGTCAGGAAGGCGCCGACGAAGCCGTTGACGACCGCGGTGAACGCCGCTCCGATGACGATGCCGACGGCCAAGTCGACCACGTTGCCGCGCAGGATGAAGCTGCGGAAGCCCTTCACCTTCTCACCCCTCATACCTCACAGACCTTGACGTCGACGGGCGGCTCAACGGCGCAGCCGGCCCGCCCCCATCGCCCCGGATGCCCTGCCGCGCTTCACCCATGCCTGTGCGAGGGCGGGTTGCGGCGCTGTTCGCCGTCAGGGATTGCGGGTCCGCGCGCCGCCGAAAAGTATGTTTTTGCGTCCCTGGTGGTACGGGCGGGGCGCATGCGGTCGGATGTCCTCGAAAGAGGCGGCGGACGGAACCGTTCGGCGGCGCGCGGGGCCGCCTGAGCGCCGTGGGCGCACAGCGAGCGAACCCGGAAGCGCCCTGTGATGATCCGCTCGTCCTACGTAGCGTGGTCAAAGCGGAATGACCGGTCTCCGGATCGGAAACCGCCGCATGCGCATGCAGACCACACGTCCCCACAGCGAAAAGGAGTTCGACCATGACGTATGAGCGTCCCACCCTCACCAAGGCCGGCAGCTTCCGCAAGGTGACCGGGATCAAGAACACGGGGCCCAAGGACGTCCTCGGCGGCAAGCAGCTCCTCTGACATGAGGGCCCGGCCGCGCCGCTGTACCGGCGGCGGCGGCCGGGCCGGTGGGCGGCGGCCCCCATCCGCCGCCCGCCAGGCCATCCGCCCGCCAGGCCGCCTGCCTCCCGGCCGCCTGCTTCCCCGCGCATCGCCGACCGAAGGCCGTAGTCGTGGAAGACTCCCTGTCACTCCAGGCCCTGCCCACCTGGTTCGTCGTCCTGCCCGACACCGACGCGGCAGCCACCATCGCCGCCCACGCGCTCGCCCACGCCGAGCAGGCTCTGCGCCACCGATCCGGACGCCCCTGGCTCGTGGGGCGCTGGACACCCTCCGGCATGGTGGTGGGGGAGTGCGGAGGAACCCGCATCGCCGTGCTCGGCGAACACTCCGTCACCGCCGAAGCGGCCCGGCGCGCCGCCGCAGCCGTCGACGGCACGTCCCTGTCGGCGCTCGACCGCATCAGCGCCACCTGGGCCGGCAGCCTCCACCTCGTGGCCAGCCGCGACCGACGGGTCCGGGTCCAGGGCGGCGTCGTCGGTATCAGGCGGGTGTTCTTCACCGATGCCGCTCTCCCGGCAGCCGGCGGCGTCAGCCTGGCCTCCGACCGGGCGGACGTCCTCGCCGAACTGGTCGGCGCGCCCCTCGACGAACGCCGGCTCGCTCTGGAACTGCTCACCCTGGGCGTGCCGCACCCGCTGTCGGGCTCCCCGATGTGGAAGGGCGTACACGCCCAGCCCGGCGGCCACTACCTCACGCTCGACCCCGACGGACGGGCGCAGGAGACCCGCTGGTGGTCGCCGCCCGAGCCCCACCTGTCCCTGGCCGAAGGCGCCGTGCGCTTCCGGGAGGCGCTGACCGCCGCCGTCGCCACGCGCACACGCGGGCGCGAGCTGGTGACGGCGGACCTGGGCGGCCTCGACTCCACCGCCGTGTGCTGCGCCGCCGCCCGCGGGGACGCGAAGGTCGCGGCGTACACCGCGGCCATCCACGACGAACTCGGTGACGACGTGTATTGGGCGCGCCGGACCACCCAGGCCCTGGGAACGGTCGAGCACCACGTCGTCCCGGCGGCCGAACTGGCCATGACCTTCGACGGGATCGACGCACTCGACGACCTCCTGGACACCCCCAGCATCCTCACGGTCGACCGCAACCGCCGCATGCACATCGTCGCCCTGGCGGCAGCCCGCGGATCGAGCCTGCACCTGACCGGCCTGGGGGGCGACGAACTCCTCGCCGGAGCGCCCGCCCGCCTGCACGCGCTGATGGGTACGCATCCCCTCACCGCGCTGCGGGACCTGCGCGGATACACCGCGAAGTACCAGTGGTCCCGATGGCGCGTGCTGCGCCAGCTGCTGGACCGCCGCTCCTACCGCGCCTGGCTCGGCCGGGTCGCCCGCGACCTGGACGCTGCCCCGGCCCCGGCGGACGAACCGCTGCTCGACTGGTCGGCGCCGCCCCGCATGCCCGGCTGGGCCACGCCCGAGGCCGTGGAGGCGGTGCGCGAGCTGCTGCGCATCCACCTCCCGGACGCCGAGCCCCGAGGTCGCGGGCACGGCGAGCACCGGGAGCTGGCCGCGATGGACGGCATCTCCCAATGGACCCGGCACATCGGCCAGATGGCCGCCCCGCTGGGCATCACGGTCGCGGCCCCCTACTACGACGACCGGGTGATCGAGGCGGCCCTCGCCGTCCGGCCGCAGGAGCGGATCACTCCCTGGCGGTACAAGCCGCTGATCGTCGAGGCCATGCGGGGCATCGTCCCCGAGGCCAGCCGCACCCGCGGCACCAAGGCCAACGCCACCTTCGAGGAAGAGGCGGGACTGCGCCGCCACCGTGCCCGCCTGCTGGCCCTGCGCGAGGAGTCGCGCCTCGCCCGGCTGGGTCTCGTCGACGTGAAGGCACTGCGCGAGTGGTGCCGCCGCGCCCTGTCGGCCGAGAGCGAGAGCTACCTGCTGCACCCGACGGTGGCCTGCGAGGTATGGCTGCGCTCCCGCGAAATGACGCCGTCCCCGAGGCGGCGCCCCCTGACGGAACGGGAAAGGTGATCCGATGTGCACGCTGAAGCCCGGGGTGCTGCTGACCGAGACCGAGTACGGCATGGCCCTGCTCGATCAGAAGAGCGCCGAGTACTGGACCCTCAACCCCACGGCGGCCGTCGTGCTCCGCGAGCTCCTGGACGGGCACGGCACCGAACGCGCGGCAGCGGCCCTCGTCGAACGGTACGAGGGCGTCGACACCGACGTGGCCGCACAGGACGTCATGAGCATCGTCGAGGAATTCCGCTCCGCAGGGCTCATCACGCCGTAGCCGGCCACGGCCGCCGGGCATGGACCGCCGGCCCGCCGCCCCACCGGCCGCCCCGCTGAAGGGACACGCACAGATGTCGACCCCGGAAGCCGTTCCCTACCGCCCCCGCTCCGTCCCCCTGGCCCGCCGCCTCGGGGCGCGCATCGTGATCGGCTGCGCCCACGTGCTGGCCACCCTGCCGCCCCGGCGGATCCGGGCCGTGCTGGCCCTGCTCCGCCGCGGATCCCGGCCCGCCACGCTGACCGAGGCGGAAGCGGCCCGGGAGACGGTGCTCGCCGTGAGCCTGGCCGCGGGCGGGCACAAGGGCTGCCTGCCACGGTCCCTGGCCACGGTGCTGCTGTGCCGCTGCCGCGGCCAGTGGCCCACCTGGTGCGTGGGGGTACGCACCCGCCCGCCGTTCGCCGCGCACGCCTGGGTGGAAGCCGAGGGCGAAGCGGTCGGCGAGGGCACGCCGGCCGGATACTTCCAGCGCTTCTTCGCGGTGGAGTGAGCCCGTGCCCCCTGCGATGCACGCCCTCATCGGGCACCTCCGACCTCAGCGCGGCCGCATGGGCGTGGGCGTCCTGCTGGGTCTGCTCGGGAGCGTGCTGGGCCTGGCCCAGCCCCTGGCGGCCAAACAGGTGATGGACGACATGGGCCGAGGAGGTCCGGCGTACGGCCCCGTGGTCGCCCTGAGCGTGCTGGTGGCGGCGGGCGGAATCCTCGCCGGCCTCGGGCACTACGTGCTCGACCGATCCGCGGAGTCCGTCGTCTGCACCGCCCGGCGCCGTCTGACGGACCGTCTGCTGGCGCTGCGCGTACCGGTGGTGGAGCGCACCGAACCGGGGGACCTCATCTCCCGCGTCACCTCCGACACGGCGCTCCTGCGGCAGAGCGCCCCCCGGGCGGTGTCGGCCGCGGTCACCGGCACCCTGATCACCCTCGCGACGGTGGTCATGATGGGCCTGCTCGACCCGGTGCTGCTCGGGGTCACGCTCGGTGTGATCGCGTTCGTCGGCGTCGTCGTCGCCGTCGTCTCCCCGCGGATCGGCCGGGCGACCCGGCACACGCAGGAGGCGGTCGGCCGCATGGGCGCCGCGCTGGAACGCGCCTTGGGCGCCTTCCGTACGATCAAGGCATCGGGTGCCGAACAGCAGGAGGCGCAAGCGCTGTACCGGGCAGCCGAGCACGCCCGGTGCACCGGTGTCCGCGCCGCCGCCTGGGAAGCGGTGTCCGCGACCCTCTCGGCGGTCGTGGTCCAGGTCTGCTTCCTGGTCGTGCTGGGGGTGGGGGGCGCGCGCGTCACCTCCGGCGCCATCGGGGTCTCCACCCTGGTCGCGTTCCTCCTCTACCTCTTCGCACTCGCCCCCCGGATCGGTCAACTGGTGGAAGGGGTAGCCCAGTTCCAGATCGGATCGGCCGCCGCTGCCCGGATCCTGGAGGTCGAGAGCCTGGAGGTCGAGAGCCTGGGGGGAGGGCGTAAGAGCCGGTCGCAAGGTGATCCGCTGCCCGCCCGCGTGGCCTTCCGCGAGGTCCGCTTCGCCTACCGCCCCGGGCTGCCCCTGGTGCACCACCGTGTCTCCTTCACCGTTCCCGGCGGCGGCCTGACCGCGTTCGTCGGCCCGTCCGGCACGGGCAAGACCACGGTCTTCTCCCTCATAGAACGCTTCTACGAGCCGGACGACGGGCACGTACTGCTGGACGGGAAGGACGTGCGGCAGTGGCCCCTGGCCGAACTGCGCGCCGCCATCGGATACGTGGAACAGGACGCACCCGTCCTCGCCGGCACCCTGCGCGAGAACCTGACGCTGGGCGCGGTCGACGCCACGGAGGAAGAACTCCGCCACGCCCTGCGCCTCGTCCGCCTCGACGCGGTGGTGGACCGCCTGCCCCATGGCCTCGACACCGACGTCGGTCACCGCGGCAGCAGACTCTCGGGCGGAGAGCGCCAACGCGTCGCGATCGCCAGGGCCCTGCTGCGCCGCCCGAGACTGCTGCTGCTCGACGAAGCCACTTCGCAGCTCGACGCGGCCAACGAGGCGGCACTGCGCGACACCGTCACCGACATCGCCGGCCGCATCACCGTCCTCGTCGTCGCCCACCGCCTGTCCACGGTCACCACGGCCGACCGCATCGTCGTGATGGAGGCGGGCCGCGTCCGGGCGGTGGGCACCCACGCCGAACTCCTCACGGCGGACGCCCTCTATCGCGAACTGGCCACCACCCAGCTGCTGAACGGCCGGTGAGCGTCGGCAGTGCGATCACGTCACATAGGGGGTGTCGACCGAACAGCCGCCGTACATCACGCCGAGCAGCGAGCTCTCCGGATCGGGGGCGGGCTCTGCGCCGGAAGTCGTTCGTGGGTGGGGAGCCCTGCTGGAAGCCGGGGTCCTGGGCGTCGCCGCACCGGCGGAGGAAGCTTTCATGATCATAGAGGGCCTCGGCGCGGTCGGGGCTGCTGGACCGCTGACGTCACAAACCCGGCGGGGATTGCGGCCGAAGCCGGGTCACGAGCTGGACGCCGACCCGTCCGCTCCGTACCGGAGGCCGTCGAGGAGCAGGTCGAGGAGGCGTCCGGCCCGTTCGCGCTGGTCGGGAGCGCTGGTGATCAGCCCGATGCCGGCCAGGCCGAAGCCGACATCGATGGGGTCGATGTCCGGGCGCAGGAGACCGGCGTCGGCGCCCGCGTTCAGCAGGGTGCCGAGGGCGGTGGCGAGCTTGTCGAGGGTTTCGGCGAAGGGGTCCGCACCGGATGCGGCCGCGGCCCGCAGTGCGTCCGCCATGCCCTGCTTGGCGGTGAGGTAGTCGATGAAGTCGTCCATCCACAGGCGGATCGCCCGGTCCGGCGCATGGTCGGCGAGGAGGTTCGTGGCGCTGTCGCAGACACGGGCCAGCTCGTTGCGGTAGGCCGCCTCGACAAGCGCCTCGCGTGTGGGGAAGTGGCGGTAGAGCGTGGCGGAGCCGACGCCCGCGGCTTTGGCGATCGTGTCGATCGCGACGTCCGGGCCCTTCTCGGAGAAGGCGCGCACGGCCGCTTCGAGGATGCGCTCGCGGTTGCGGCGGGCATCGGCGCGCAACACGCTCGGCTTGGTGGTCAAGGCTGCTCCCTTCGGCAGGGGGACCAGTCTATCTGGACAACCGGGGAGTTCCCCGCTTACCGTGATGGCTAACCGGGGAATTCCCCGGTTATGGCGTCGACCGTGACGCTCCACGCGCAAGGACTGGCGATCATGACAGCACAGCAGCCCATCGGTTCCGGCTTCGGGGCCCGCAACACCACGGCCGACGTCCTGGCCGGCCTCGACCTCACCGGAAAGCTCGCTGTCGTGACCGGCGGTAGTTCCGGACTGGGGCTGGAGACCACACGCGCCTTGCGGGGCGCCGGCGCGACTGTCGTCGCAGCCGTCCGCCGCCCGGAAGCGGCCGCGGAAGCCTTGACCGCAGTGGACGGGGTCGAGGTGCGCCGGCTCGACCTGGGCGACCAGGCCAGCGTGCACACCTTCGCGGACGAGTTCCTGGCAACCGGCCGCAGCATCGACATCCTCATCAACAACGCCGGCGTGATGGCCCTGCCCGAGACCCGCCTCGGACCCGGCTGGGAGGCGCAGTTCGCCACCAACCACCTGGGCCACTACACACTCACGAACCGGCTGTTGTCCGCCTTGGCAGCCGACGGCGGCGCGCGCGTGGTCGCGCTCAGCTCTGCCGGACACCGCTACTCGGCGATCCGCTGGGACGACGTCATGTTCGCAAACGACTATGACAAGGCCGTCGCCTACGGACAGTCCAAGACCGCGATCGCGCTGTTCGCCGTCCACCTCGACGCCCTCGGCCGCGAGCACCAGGTGCGGGCCTTCGCCGTCGCCCCAGGTGCCGTCATGACCCCGCTCCAGCGGCACATGACCCGCGAGGAGATGATCGCCTTCGGCTGGATCGACGACCAGGGCAACACGGCCCCCAGTTTCAAGACCCCCGAACAGGGTGCCGCCACCCAGGTCTGGGCGGCCACCTCCCCGCAGCTGGCCCACATCGGCGGCGTCTACCTGGACGACTGCGACATCGCCCCGCTCTCCCAGGACGACGCACCCGGGGTCAGGCCCTACGCGGTCGACCCCGAACAGGCCGCACGCCTGTGGACCCTGTCCGCCCAGCTGACCGGCACCAACGCGTTCGCGAACCGGTGACACGACGGCATGGCGCACTTCCCTCCCAGAAACCCGCACCTGAAGTCTCTGCAAGAAGGTCACGAAAATCATGACACACACCGATCTGGCCACCGTCGCGAACGAAGCACAGGCATGGTTCGACGGCTACGTCGAGACGTTCATCGGACTGGCAGCGAAGGGGAGCACCGATCCCGCGCCGCTCCTCGACTACTTCTCGGTGCCGATCAGCATGACCACGGGGACGGCCCACACCGTTCTCACCTCCGCCGAGGCCCTCTCCCAGGGACTCGCCCACGAGCTGCGCGCACTGCGCGACGCCGACTACGGGGGCAGCAAGGCCCTCGACCCGGTGGTGCGCGTGCTCAACGAGCGGGCCGCGCACATCGAGGTCACCTGGGCGCGCCAGGACAGCCAGGGGCGGGAGTTCCAGCGTGTCCGCGTGCTCTACCTGGCCGTCCGTACCGACGCGGGATGGCGGACGGTCGCCTCCGTGATCCTGGCCGGCTGACGAAGCACATTGCCCGCACGGCCGCCCGCCGTGGCTACCGCGCCGCTGGGGTTGAGCTTCTGATTCTTCGGGGTGATCAGCACGGCTCATGGGCGGCAGCTGCCGTCACTCGTAGTTGAATCGTCGTCGTGAGACCACCCCGTGAACGGCCCCTCGACATCGGCGTCGGCCTGGACCGTCCGCAGGAGACTCTCCCATGTGCATCCGCGGCCCCCTGCTGCCCGCCGCAGGCGATTCCTCGCGCCGGGGAGGTGATCGATGGTGCTCAGTCGGGGTGAGGCACGGGATGGGCCCGGGCGGCCGGCACGGACGGACCGCGGCGGGTGCTCCCATGTCGGCCTGAGGCGGGCGCCGCACGCTCGCGCGGCGTCAGGGGGTCGGGGCCCGCGGGGTCGGCTTCTTCAGGTCGTACTCGATCTCGGCGCGTTCCTGTGCGATCTCCCGGGTGAGGAAGAAGTTGAGGATCGTGCGGATGGCGGCGATGGCCGCCAGCTGGCCGATCTCGGTGAAGCTGGGGGCGACTGCCGTGCGCAGGACGTCGCCCGCGAGCTGGAATTCGAGCCCGAGGACGAGAAAGCGTCCCAGGCTGAGGCGGATTTTGTTGAATTCGCCAAGGAGGGAGCGCCTGCGCAGGCCAGTCGTGACGAACCGCGCGAAGGCCCACACCGCACCCACGAAGATGATCAGTGCTCCTGCCGCCTCGATGACGTGCACCAGCCACCCGATCATCTCCCTCACGCCTGCCTCGGACACCAGATCCCTTGATGCGTTCATGTGCCCCCTTTACCCCTGTCACCGCCCGCACACCGGCCGGGCCGGTGGCCGCCGCCGCAAGGCGGTGAGCGCGAGCCGACCACAGCCGCGCATGAAGGCCGGTTCGTGAAGCATGAGCGGGCTATGGAATGCGTGGTGTACGAGAAGAACTCCGGCCGGCCGGAAAGCGTCGGGTGCGAAGCGCCGGAGGCGGATTGCGGCCTGGTCCTCAAGCGGGTGCGGGAACTGGGGGACGGCGAGTTCGCCTGGGTGCGTCTGGATGATCCGTCCGAGGACGAGCTGGTCCGGCTGGCCGAGGAGCTGGGCCTGCACGCCTTGGCCGTCGAGGACGCGCTGCACGCGCAGCAGCGGCCCAAGTACGAGCGGTTCGGTGATGTCCTGGCCGTCGCGCTGAAGACCCTGTGGTACGTGGAGGAGCAGGGCGCGGTGGAGACCGGCGAGATGATGGTCTTCATCGGGCCCCGCTGCGTCCTGACCGTGCGCCACGGCGTGGTCGACCCCTGCGCCGAGGCCGCGCAGCGGCTCGCCGCGGAGCCGGACATGCTGCGCTTGGGTCCCTGGGCCGTCCTGCACGCTGTGCTGGACGTCGCCGTGGATGCCTACAGCGACGCGGCCGACAGGGTGCGGGCCGCGCTGAACCGGCTGGAGGACCAGGTCTTCTCGGCGTCGCGCGTCGACCACACCGAGGCCATCTACTCCCTGAAGCGGGAGGTCCGCGAATTCCGCGATGCCGTGCAGCCGCTCGTCCCGGTGGTGCACGGCCTCTTGAACCGACCGGGCGAGGAGGACCACCAGCCGGAGATCGCGCCGTACCTCCGGGACGTGGCCGATCACCTGGACCGCACGGACACCGAGGTACGGACCTTGGACGAGTTGCTGAACTCGGTGCTGGACGCGCAGCAGGCCCGGGTGGGTACCTGGCAGAACGACGACATGCGGCGCATCTCCGCGTGGGCGGCGATCTTCGCGATCCCCACGATGGTCGCCGGCGTGTACGGAATGAACTTCGAGCACATGCCGGAACTCGGCTGGACCTACGGCTATCCGCTGGCCGTGGGACTCATGGCCCTGTCCTCAGGTGCCCTCTACCGCGCCTTCCGCCGCAACGGCTGGCTGTAGCGGCTCCCCCCCCCACGGGCCCCCGCCAGGCAGCTTCCCCGCGAGGCGTGCAGGCCACCCCATCGGCACCGGACTCGGCGCGCCCCGTCCTCGGCCGCGTGCCGCGTGCGGCCGACGCGTCGGCCGAGGTAGGTGATCATCGCACTGATGTGAGGATTCGCCCATGCAGGCACACTTTCGTCCTGGCTCTATGTGACGACGTCATTCCACGCTGTCATATTCCTGTGATCGCCCGGCATTCATCGCATGTGAACGGGAAGGCAGGAAGATGGGCGGATTGGCATTCACTCCCGCAGCGTCGGCCGTCGCACTGACGGCCATGGGGTTCCTCATGACCGCCGCGGGCACGGCCCAGGCGGAATCCGGCTACGACAACATCGGCATGTACAAGCAGGAGAAGACCCAGTGGTGCTGGGCCGCCTCCGGTCTGACGATCGCCAAGTTCCAGGGCCTCGGCAGCACTCAGAGCGACTTCTGCAACCGGGCCCAGCCCTACTACGGCTGCAACAACCAGCCGGCCACGCTCGACGACATGGCCAGGGGCTGGAGCAGCCTGGGCATGACCCACACCGGCTCGGGCCTGAGCAGCGCCGCCTCCTTCAACCAGGTCTATACCGACGTCAAGGCGGCCCGCCCCCTCGGGGCGCGCATCGGATGGACCTCCGGTGGTGGCCACATGAACGTCGTCTACGGCTTCGACACCTCCAACAACACCATCGCCGTGGGCGATCCGTGGCCGGACACCGCCACCTACACGTGGTGGAACTACAACGACTACGTCAGCAACAGCTCGTTCAAGTGGACCCACTCCCGGATCGGCATCTCCCGTTAAGGCAGGCGACATGCGCGCAACACGAACCTCCCGCGAGCGGACGGGCTACCGCCGCTCTCGCCTGACCACCTTCCTGCTGGTAGGCGCGTCCGCACTGCTGTCCGTGGCCGGTCCGGTCCACGCGGTACCGGTCAAGGCCTCGCTCCCGGCGGACATTCCCGACTACCAGGCCGCCCTCGACGTGGTGAAGTCGACCGGCGTCCGCAACGCCGTCTGCCGCTTCCTCAGCGTGCCCGTGCCCCAGGGCGGACCCCCGGGACTCCAGACGGTCCCCGACAAGGCCGATCCGTGCGAGGGCATGCCGGCCTTCACGCTCAAGGACCCGCTGGCCGTCAACGAGATCACGCCGGGCTTCGTCGCCGGAACCTCCCAGCCCGTGGCCACCGAGGCGGTCAGGCTCAGCCACCTGGTCTCCTCACTGAGCACCACCGTCAACAACCGCCAGGCCACCGTCATGCTCGCCCCCACCCAGGGCGGCGGCTGGCACCTGGCCGCCGTACGCGACGGCGACAGCGACGCCACGTATGCCGGCAAGGCCGCCCTGGGGACCGTGGTGTTCACCGAGCCGCAGATCCGCGGGTGGTACCAGCTCAAGCTCCTCACGGTCGAACCGCTCAACGACCAGGCACGGCAAGGGCTGGACGGACAGTCGTCGGTGTCGCTGAGCGACTACCAGAAGCTGGTCAAGGCCCGCTACGCCGACAAGCTGCCCGGCTCCGCGTACGACACCTCGGGCCTGTCCAGCGGTTACGGCACCCCCGGGAGGACGCAGGGCGCATCCCCCTCCGCACCCCTGCTCGTCGGCGGTTCGAGCGCGGCGCTCGTCCTCGCCGGCGCCTTCGTCTTCCACCGCCGCCGGCGCAACACCACCGCCTGAACCCGGGCCCGCCCCGTCCCCCGGCACCCGGCCGGGGCACGGGGCGGGGCCGTGGCAGCCCTGGAACCTGCCGCTTTCACGAGCGGGCACCGTGGGTGAGGTTCCCGGCGTGACTCACGATCGCGGACGCTTGCTGGCCGGCCGGTACCGGCTGGCCGAACTGCTCGGCCAGGGCGGCATGGGGACCGTCTGGCGGGCCCATGACGAGCAGCTCGACCGGGAGGTCGCCCTCAAGTAACTCCGGCTTCCCGAGGACCTCGACGCCTCCGGGCGCAAGGCGTGGATCGCCCGCCTCGACCGCGAGGCACGTGCGGCCGCCAGGCTGAAACACCCGGGCGTCATCACCGTGCACGACCGGATGGCCGACGACGACGGCCGCCCGTGGATCGTGATGGAACTCGTCCACGGCCGGTCCCTGGACGACCTGATCAAGGAGGACGGCCCGCTCGCGCCGGCCCGGGTGGCCAGGATCGGCCTCCAGGTCCTGGACGCACTGCGCGCCGTACACGCCCCGGGCGTCACCCACCGGGACATCAAGCCCGCCAACGTGCTGCTCGAAGGCGACCGGGTGGTGCTGACGGATTTCGGGATCGCCGCAGTGGAGGGCGAGCCCGGCCTGACCCGGTCGGGGGCCTCATGGGAACCCCGGCCTACATGTCCCCCGAGCAGGTGCGGGGGCTCACGGCGACCGCCGAATCCGACCTGTGGTCCCTGGGCGCGACGCTGTTCACCGCCGTGGAGGGACACCCGCCGTTCAGCGGCTCCGGTTCCTGGGCCGTCTTCGTCGCCGTCGCCACCGAGGAGCCCGCCACCGCCGTCCGTGCCGAGGAGCTCGCCCCCGTACTGACGGGCCTGCTCCGCAAGGACCCGGCGCAGCGGCTCACCGCGGAGGAAGCGTACGAGCTGCTCGCCGGCCCGGCCGGCGAGACGGAGCCCTCCCGGCCGGACCGCGCGCCGACACCCGCGTCCACGCTGCGGCTGGGTGCGTCACCGGGCGCCGGCCCCGGAGCGGGCGGGCCGACCCCGCCGGTGCCCGGACCCGCCCGGCCCGTCCGGCGCGGGTGCGTGCTGGGCGGCCTGGCGGCGGCCGTCGCGGCCGCCGTGATCGCGGCGCCGTGGTGGCTGCCGGGGTTCGAATCCTCCGGCGGCGAGAGCGGCCGCACCCGCGCGACCGACTCCAAGGCGCCCACGCAGCACACCCCGTCCCCGTCCCCCTCTTCCCCCTCAGCCTCACCCATCACGGCTGCCCCGCCCGTTCCCGCCCCGCAGCAGACGCGCTCGCCCCTCGACCGCCAAGCCGTCGAGCGCGTCTTCGCGCTCTACATGAACGGCCTGGCCCACCACGACATGACCTCGCTGCGCCGGGGCACCTGCCCCCGGCTGCGCGGGAGCCTGCTCGGATTCGCCCTCAACGGCTACTTCGTGGACCGCTGGGAACTCCAGCCCTACGAGACCCCGCCGAACACGGACCTGCTCAGCGTGGAAGCGAAGATCACCCGGCGGGATCCCGAGACCGGCCGGCTCGCGGGCGACGTCCTCAACCAGTGGATCATCGAGCGGGACGCGGACCAGCAGTACTACGTCTGCGGCTGGCTCAACGAGGAGTGAGCACGCATCACGGTCGGCGGCCCGCCCAGGCGACCAGGCGGTCGATGGCCGGCGCGTCGGCCTCCACCGCCACCACCTCGCCGAACGGCACCCGGCCGTCACGGATCCCCGCCGGCAGGACCCGCTGGAGCACCGTGAGCGCCCGCTCCGCCAGCGCCTGGTCCCACTCCGGGCGCTGACCGGTCGCACGGGCCAGGTCCCAGGTGTGCACGGTGAACTCGTGTGCGTACACCAGGGCTGCGGCGGCCCCGGGCATCACTCCCGCCGGAACCCGCAGCTCGCGGCCCAGGACCTCCGGGTCCGCCCACACGGCCAGCGCTTCCGCGGCGGCCGGCTCCCAGGCCGCCGCCCACGCCCCGTCGGGCAGCTCGTCCGCGAACGAAGGGACGCTGAACGGGTCCTCGCCGCGCCCGATCACCGCGATCCGGCGCGCCACCGCGACGAGGTGGCTCGACAGCCGCCGCACGTCGAACTCCTCGCAAGGGGTCGGGGCGTCGTACTGGTCGGGGCGGACGGCGGCGAGGGTGCGGCCGGCGAGCGCGATGGCGGCGGCGAGGTCGAGGCGGGGATCCACGGCCGCGGCGGACGGGGACGGGGACGGGGAGGGGGCGAGGTGCTCGGTGTTTTCGTTCATGAGCTCATCCTGGCCGTTAAAGTGGCCACCTTCTGGCCTCTTTCCCGGAGGTTTTCGATCAAGGCGGCTGCGGCCGGCAGGCCGGGCCGCCGCGACCCCGGAAGGGAGGCCGTATGAGGGCCGACCGCCTCGTGGCGACCTTGCTGTTCCTCCAGGAGCGCGGCCGCGTCACCGTCGCCGAAGTGGCCGCCGAGCTGGAGACGTCCGAACGCACGGCCCGCCGCGACCTTGAGGCGCTCGCCGCCTCCGGGATCCCCGTGTACTCCCAGCGCGGCCGGGGCGGCGGCTGGTCGCTGGTCGGCGGCGCCCGGACCAACCTGACGGGGCTCACCGCCGACGAGATCCGCGCCCTCTTCCTGGTCACGGCCCCCCTCGCCGCCACCCCAGACCTGCGCACCACCCTGCGCAAACTGATCCGCGCGCTGCCCGCGCCGCTGCGCGCCGAAGCCGTGGCCGCCTCCCGCGCCGGAGTCGCCGACCCCACCGACTGGTCCCGCAACGCCGTCACGGCCGAACCCGGACACCGCGCCGCCCTCCAGGGGGCCGTGGTCGACGGGGTCCGGGTCCGGCTGGGTTACGAGGGCGTCGGCAAGCCGGCCAGGACGCGCCTGGTCGATCCCCTCGGGCTCGTCTCCAAGGCAGGGGTCGACTACCTCCTCGCCGGGACCGACGAGGGCCTGCGCACGTTCCGGCTGAGCCGGGTGACCTCCGTACAGCCGACCGCCGAACCGGTGGTGCGGCCCCCGGACTTCGACCTCGCCGCGGTCTGGCGGGAACGCGCCGCGGTGATCGAGGGCGGCATGCACGCGGTCACGGCGCGGGCCCGGATCGACCCCGAGGCCCTGCCCCTCCTCCGGCGGCTCTTCAACGGCCGGGTCCGCACGGGTGCGCCGCTGCCCGACGGCTGGACGGAGGTCTGGATCGACGGCCCCGCCCACCGCGCCCTCGCGGCCCACCTGTCCGGCCTGGGAGCCCGCATCGAAGTCCTGGACCCACCCGAGGTCCGCCACTGCCTGGCCCGCATCGGCAGCGAGCTCACGGCCCTCTACGGCGCCGGGGCCTGAGCCGTAGGCCCGGGTGCCCACATGACACCCGGGCCCGTTCTGATTTCCTCTGGTGACAGCCCGTCGTAGGGGTGTAGCGTTTGGGTCAGCTGTCGTGGTTCGGAAGTTCCCTTTGCCCACGCCGTAGGCGTGGGCGTTTTGCTGTGCTGTGCCGCAGGAACCAGGGCGATCACCTCCGCCTTCCACAGGGTGTGGGAGGCGTACTCGACTGGAAGGCATGAACATGGCTACCGGAACTGTGAAGTGGTTCAACGCGGAGAAGGGCTTCGGCTTCATCGCCCAGGACGGCGGCGGCCCGGACGTCTTCGCCCACTACTCCGCCATCAACGCCTCGGGCTTCCGTGAGCTCCAGGAGGGCCAGGCCGTGACGTTCGACGTCACCCAGGGCCAGAAGGGCCCCCAGGCGGAGAACATCACCCCCGCCTGATCTTCACCCACCCCGTCGGCAGGCCCGGCGTAGTCGGTGGGATGCACGTACGAGGGCCGCACGGAATTCCGTGCGGCCCTCGTACCGTGCCGGAAGGAACGCGCCGCGTCGACCGCCGCCTGGGGCGCGGGTGAGGGCCTGAGCCGTGGCACGGCGGGTGCACCCCTCTCCGCGCGGGCCACATGAGTCGGACGCGAAGGGGCAGGCGCCGGGCATGGGCGCGCCGGCCCTGGCCCTGGTGAGGCGGGTCGAGGCCATCGGCCCGTCGCGGCCGGCCGGAGCGAGCCCGGGAGGTGGTCATGGCCGACGTCCGAGTCCCGCTGATGTCGGTGCACTGGAGGCGGCAGGCGTTCGTGCACTGGCCGTATCCGCCGGCGGTCCTGCAGCGGTTTCTGCCGCCCCGCCTGGAAGTCGATGTGTTCGAAGGGCAGGGCTGGGTGAGCCTGACCCCCTTCGTCATGTCCTCCACACGGGTCCTGGGCGTGCCGTTGCCCCCGCCCACCTTCCCCGAGACCAACCTGCGCACCTACGTGCGGTGCGAGGGCGGGTCGAGCGGGCTGTGGTTCTTCTCGCTGGACGTCGCGCACCCGGCCCTGCCGGCCGGGCGCGTGCTGGGGACCCCCTATTCCCTGGGGCGGCTGACCGTTCAGCCCGACGGCCGCGTCTGTCGCTACGCCGGCCGCCGGGGACGCCGGGGGCCCGGCTACGAGCTGGAGGTCCGTACGGACGAACGCGTCGAAGCGCCGCACGCTCTGGACTCCTGGCTGACCAACCGCTTCCACGTCTACACGACGTCGTTCGGCATGCTCTGGCGGATACCGGCCTCACACGAGCCGTGGCCCCTCTTCCGCGGCACGCTCGTGCACTCGGAGCAGTCGCTGCTGGCGGCGGCCGGACTGCCCGAACCGCTGGTGTCCCCCCTCGTCCACACCTCGCCCGGTGTGGGCCCCGTACACCTCGGATTCCCGCGGCCCGGCTGAGCGGGCCGCTCTGCGCCGCTACCCGGCGTGGCACGTGCCCCCGCGCACCATGTCGAGGTGCATGGCGACGACGGGACGCGCCTTCTTGGCGGCGTCGGTGACAGCCGTGTCGCTGCCCGACTTGATCTGCGTGTCGATCAGCTGGACGGTCTTGGTGTGGGCGGCTTCCTGGGCCTCCAGCCATGCCGAGTCGTATCCGGACGTACCGGCCTTCTTCTGGATGTCCTTCAGCTCCTGCTGCTGCGCGGCCGTGGGGGCGGTGGGCAACGTCACCCCGGCTTTCGCGGCGACGGCCTTCAGATCGGCGTCGAGCTTCTGGTGATCGGTGACCAGCTTCGCGCCCACGTCCTTGACGCATGAGGTCATGGCCTTCGTCTGGGCGTCCTGACCAGCGGCGATCTCCGTCAGGTTGCCCTGGTGGACGGTCTTCACGAAGGAGGTGTCCTGGTCACCGGCAGGTACGGCGGCCAGCGCCGCCGGCGCGCACAGCCCGGCCACGGCCGTCGCGGCGGCGGCCATGCTCAGCAGTCGCTTGCGCATCACACTCATCTCCTCACACGGCCTGGGCTCGGCGAGCCACGGGGACGGCCGCTTCCTGCCCGGCCCCTAACCGGAACCACCCCCGCCAAACATGGACTCCGCCCCGGCAGGAGGAGGAGCCCCACCCGGTCGGCGAGCGCTGTGGCGAGGGCGTGGTTGTGGGAGGCTGGAAGGGATCGGCCGACCCGGTTCTGTCCTGTGGCGCACCCGCGCACGGCAGCCCGAGCGCTCGGCCACGGCCTGCACGGTGCCGGTCAGGCGCCGGTCGCCTCGGGCCGGCACCCACGAGAAGAGCGTCCGATGATCGAAGAGGAGCGGACCCGTGCGGAGAGCGGCACGCGAGCCTCCTGCGCGGGCCGGCGTCAGAGAGAGGGGCCCCTCGGGACGGACGGCGGCGGCGGCGGTCCGGCGGCACTGGCCCGCGACGGCAGCCGCATGCAGGAACTGCTGGGCGGCCTGCTCCTGGCCAGTCACCTGATGCCGTGGGCGGAGCTGCCGGCGCAGGTCGCGGCCCACGCGGACCGCGCCGGGTTCCAGGACGCGGCGGTGTACCTCTGTGATCTCCAGGAGAACGTGCTGCGGCGGCTGACCGGCAGGGGTCTCACGAGCGGGGAGGGCGCCCCGTCCGGAGAGGACGAGTTGCAGGTGGCGACCACGATGGCCGGGAGGTGCTTCCAGCTCGGCCGTCTGCTGCCGCTCACGCGCGAAGGCCAGGACGGTGTGACGTGGTGGGTACCCCTGCTGGACGGTACCGAACGGCTGGGCGTCCTGAGGGTGACCACCCCCCACGACGACGGGGCGACGGGGGAGGACCTGAAACTCCTGGCGGCTCTGGTGGCGCTGCTGGTGGTCAGCAAGCGGGATTCGAGCGACGCCCACGCCCGTCTGGTGCGGACCAGGGACATGAACGTGGCCGCCGAGATGCAGTGGCACCTCATGCCGGCGATGACCTATGCCGACGCCCACGTGGTGATCAGCGCCGTTCTGGAGCCGACCTACGAGATCGGCGGAGACGCCTTCGACTACGCGCTCGCCGGCGACGTCGTCCACCTCGGCATCTTCGACGCGATGGGCCACGACACCGCGGCCGGCATCACCGCGAACCTCGCCGTCGCCGCCTGCCGCAACAACCGGCGCCAGGGCCTCGGCCTGGTGGACACGACGGTCGCGATCGAGCAGACCCTGCTGGAGCAGTTCGGCAGGCTGCGTTTCGTCACCGCGATCCTCGCCGACCTCAGTACGACCACGGGGGTCCTGTCGTGGGTCAACCGCGGCCACCACCCCCCGGTGATCATCCGGGGAGGCCGGTGGACGACCCGCCTGCAGTGCCAGCCCGCCCACCCCATGGGCACCGACCTCGGCCTGGAACCCGTGCTGTGCCGCGAGCAACTGGAGCCCGGCGACCGGATCGTCCTCTACACCGACGGCATCACGGAAGCCCGGAACAAGGAGGGCCGGGAGTTCGGCCTCGACGGCTTCATCGACTTCCTCATCCGTCACCAGGCCGACGGACTCCCGGTGCCCGAGACACTGCGCCGCCTGATACGGGCGATCCTGGGCCACCACGACGGGCGTCTCGCGGACGACGCCACCGTCCTGGTCGCCGAGTGGCTCGGCCCCGTCGGCACGAAGTCCCAAGCGCAGGCGCGGGTGGGGCTTCCCCCCGCGGCCTGACGGTGGTGCCGCTGCGGCACCCGCGCGGCCGCCCCCGGACGACCGTCCGCGGACGTGACGGATCCCCCGGACCGGGTAGGCGCAGCCCATGAACGGAACCGAACCCCACGCGGCACCGGTGGCGTGCGACCGAACGAAGGTGATCTCGTGAAGGCACTGACCTGGCACGGCAAGCGCGACGTACGGGTCGACACGGTCCCGGATCCGAGCATCCAGGACCCGACCGACGTCATCGTCCGGGTGACCACGACCGGCCTGTGCGGATCGGACCTGCACCTGTACGAGGTCCTCGGCCCCTTCCTCGAAGCCGGCGACATCCTGGGACACGAGCCGATGGGCGTCGTCGAGGAAGCCGGCCCGGACGTGACGGCCCTGCGGCCGGGGGACCGCGTCGTCATCCCCTTCAACGTCTCCTGCGGCACGTGCTTCATGTGCGGGCAGGGACTGCACTCGCAGTGCGAGACCACGCAGGTCCGCGAGCACGGAACCGGCGCCGCCCTCTTCGGCTACACCAAGCTCTACGGGCAGGTCCCGGGCGGGCAAGCGGAGTACCTGCGCGTCCCGTTCGGCAACACCCTGCCCATCGCCGTCCCGCCGGGACCGTCGGACGAGCGGTTCGTCTACCTGTCCGACGTGCTGCCCACCGCATGGCAGGCCGTGGAATACGCGGCCGTGCCGCCCGGAGGCAGCGTCGCCGTCCTCGGCCTCGGCCCGATCGGTGACATGGCCGCCCGCATCGCCGCCCACCGGGGTGCGGGCACGGTCATCGGCATCGACCTCGTACCGGAACGCCTGCGGCGCGCTCAGGCCCGCGGGGTCCGCACCTTCGACCTCAACGAGTACGGCGACACCCTCGCGGACGCCGTTCGGGACGTCACCGGCGGGCGCGGCCCCGACTCCGTCATCGACGCCGTCGGGATGGAAGCCCACGGTGCTGCCCTGGCCAAGGGCATGCAGCAGGCGACGACCTTCCTGCCGGACGCGCTGGCCGCGAAGATGATGCGGCGCGCCGGAGTGGACCGCCTCTCGGCCCTCCACCTGGCCATCGACCTCGTCCGGCGCGGTGGCACGATCTCCCTGTCGGGTGTCTACGGAGGCATGGCCGATCCCCTCCCGCTGCTGACCATGTTCGACAAGCAGGTGCAGCTCCGCATGGGCCAGGCGAACGTCTGGCGGTGGGTGGACGACCTGCTCCCGCTCCTCACCGACAACGACCCCCTCGGTGTCGAGGACTTCGCCACCCACCGCCTTCCGCTGGCCGAGGCTCCGGCGGCGTACGAGATGTTCCAGAAGAAGCAGGACGGGGCGGTCAAGGTCCTGTTCACCCCCTGACACGGCCTGCCTGGAAGGACAGCAGTGCACGAGGCGGACGCGGGCCCCCTCGTGGTGTGCCGCCGGTCCTGAGTCGAAGCTGCCGTGCGGGAGTTGCGGGGTGGAAGCCTTCGGGCCCGAGTGAACGGCCGCAGCCGCTCGCTCCGGCTTCTTTCCGCGCGGTGCCGGACGCCGACGCCGCCGCCGTCACACGGATCCGGGAAGAGGGGGTGAGGCGACGAATGGGGGGCAGGCGCCCTTCTGAAAGCGTCCACCCGCCCTTCACCAGGAGGAGCCTTGAGTGACTTCCACAGTGCGAGCCGCCCGGACGAAAGCAGGACGACGGCGGTAGCACACACCGTGCAGGACAAGGCCGGCGAGAGCGCTTCGCTGGTCGGGAGCAAGGCCGCCGAAGTGGGCGGCACGGCCAAGGAGCAGGCGGCCCAGGTCGTCGGCGAGGCCACCGCGCAGGCCCGCGACCTCGTCGCGGAGCTGCGGACCCAACTGACCGGACAGGCCGAGACGCAGACGCAACGCCTGGCGGAGAACGTACGCAGGCTCTCGCAGGAGCTCCACGAGCTGACCGAGAACGGCAAGCCCGACTCCACCGTGACGGACATGGCCCGCCGGGTGGCCGACGGCGGGCAGCGCCTGGCCGCACACGTCGAGCAGAAGGGCCCCGACGGGCTCGTGAGCGACCTCCAGGACTTCGCCCGCCGCCGTCCGGGCGTCTTCCTCGCCGGCGCCGCACTGGCCGGATTCGTCATCGCCCGCGCGGGCAAGGGCGTCAGCGCGGCCTCCTCGCAGGACAGCTCCGGCGACGCCCCCTCGGACGGCGCGTCCGCCCCGGCCGTCCACAGGCCGTCCGTCGGCACGGGCGACCCCGCGGCGGTGGCACGCCCCCTCCCGGACCGCAGCGGCATTCCCGCCGGCTACGAGGACCCCGTGGAGACGTACGGCCAGTCCCAGCCGCCGCACGTCACCCCCACCCCGCCGGCCTACCCGCCGGCGAGTTCGCCGGCCCACGGCGGCACGCCCCGGCCCGGGGGAGGGTTCTGAGCATGGCCCTCTCCGCACACGAACGACCGGCCGCGCCCGCCCCGCCCCGTCCGGCGGCGGCTCCCGAGCCGTCGATCGGCGACCTGATCGGTGAGATCGGGCAGGACCTGTCCCAGCTGGTCCGCGACGAGATCGAGCTGGCGAAGGCAGAGATAAAGCAGGAGTCCACCAAGGCCGGCAAGGCGGTCGGCATGCTCGGCGGTGCGGGCTACGCAGGCCACCTGGTCCTGCTGTTCGGCAGCCTGACCGTCGTCTTCGCACTGGCCAACCTGATGGACCCCGCTTGGGCCGCGCTCATCGTCACCGCCGTGTGGGCGGTGGTCGGCGCCGTCCTGTACGTGACGGGACGCAAGCGCCTGCGCGACGTCAACCTCAAGCCGGAACAGACCGTGGAGACCTTGAAGGAGGATGCCCGATGGGCACGACACCCGACGAGCTGAGGACCGACGTGGAGTACCGGCGCGCACACCTGGCGCGCAACGTCGACCTCTTGGCGGACAGGATCACCCCGCGCAACGTGGCCCGGCGGAAGGTCGGCGCGGTGCGCGAGCGCGTGAGCGGAGTGAAGGAGCGCGTGATGGGCACGGCACACGATGCGGCGCAGGGGACGTCCGGGGGCCTGCGCCAGGCCACGGACACCGTGACGGAGACGGCCAAGGAGATCGGCGGCGGCGTGCAGGAGACCGTCCAGCAGGCCCCGGCCCAGATCAAGCGGCAGACGCAGGGCAGCCCCCTGGCCGCGGGGCTGATGGCTTTCGGCGCCGGCATGCTCGCAGCCGCCCTGCTGCCGACGACCGAGGCCGAAGAACGTGCCGGACAGCAGCTGCGCGACCATTCCGACCAGCTGTTGGAGCCGGTGAAGCAGACCGCGGTGGAGGCCGTGCAGGAAGTCAGGGACGAGCTGAAGGAACCGGTCGCCGAAGCCGTCGACTCGGTCAAGGGCACCGCTCAGGAAGCCGTGACGACGACGACCGAGCACGCGCAGAGCGCCGGGCAGGAAACCGCCGCCGGACTGCGCCAGGTGGGCCAGGACACCGCCGCGGAGGTGCGCGACCCCGGCGGGCAGCGACCCGCCTCGCCGTGAGAGCCGGCCCGGCAGGGGCCCGGGGCCGGAACGGCGGTACGGGTGCGGTCGGCGTTCGACGGGGAAGGGCCCGTACCGTCCTGGGACGGTACGGGCCCTTTCCCGTGCCTGCCCGGCCCTGACGGAGGGAGGCGAAGGCGATCCCGGGCATACGGGCCGTGACGAAGGGACGGCCGTATGGGCGAGACGCTGATCGGGACGTGTTCATGGACGGACAAGGCACTGGTGGGCAGCGGATGGTACCCACCCGGGCGGCGCGACCCGGAGGGGCGGCTGCGGCACTACGCCGAACGGTTCCCCGTCGTCGAGGTCGACGCCGGCTACTACGCCCTCCCCAGCGAGCGCAACAGCGCCCTCTGGACCGAACGCACCCCGCCGGGCTTCCGGTTCGACGTCAAGGCGTTCTCCCTCCTCACCGGCCATCCGACCCGCAAGGCCGCCCTGCCGGCCGACCTCCGCGGTCACGACCTGCGGGACCCGGAGCTCCTCGACGAGGTCTGGCACCGCTTCGGCGCGGCCCTGCGGCCCCTAGCGGAAGCCGGCCGGCTGGGCGCCGTACTGTTCCAGTTCCCGCCGGGCTTCGTTCCCGGCGCGCGGGCGGAGACCGTGCTCCACCACATCAGGAAGCGGGCTCACCGGTGGCCGGTGGCCGTGGAGTTCCGCCACCCCGACTGGTGGCGCGACGACCGGCGGGAGCGCACCGCCGCTCTGCTGCGGGACCTGGACGCCACCGCGGTGGCCGTGGACACGGCCCAGGGGCTGCCCACCTCGATGCCCCCGGTCACACCGGTCACGTCCTCGGGGCTCGGGGTGGTCCGCTTCCACGGCCGCAACCCCGCGTGGGGGACCGGCAGCAAGGAGGACCGCTTCCGCCACACCTACACCCGGGAGGAGTTGCGGGCGTGGCTCCCGCGTCTGCGCTTCCTGGCGGAGCGGGTCGACCACCTGCACGTCCTGTTCAACAACTGCTGCGGCGACGCCGCCGTACGTGCCGCCGAGACCCTGCGGGACATGCTGGATCCGGACGAAGACACGCGCTGACGTGGGGTGAGCCGCAGGGCGGCAGCACGAGCAGCCCGGTGGCGGCGAACGCGAACTCCCACGCCGCCACCGGGTGCGCGGCGTCGGGCGTCAGGAGCCGTCGGCCGTCGGTCGTCCCCCGCCGCGGCGCAGCCGCCGCAGGACGACGCCCACGACGAGCAGCAGCAGACAGGTGCCCGCCGCCGCGTGCACCAGGAGCGCGTCGAGGCGGTCCGCCGCCAGGTAGGCGCCGACGGCCAGCGCCACCAGCGCGCACACGCCCCGGTCGACGATGGACTCCACCGACAGCAGGGTCGCCCGGTAGGGGGTCGGCGGGATGGCCGCGTTGATCAGGTTGCGCTGCACCGGGTAGGCGAGGCCCGCCGCGGCGGCGAAGGCGCACAGCCACAGGATCGTGCCCAGACCCCCGGACAGCGTGGTGGCCGCCAGCGTGAGGGCCATGACCACGCTGAGCACGGTCACGGCGGTGGTGTCGGACAGTCGGCTGCGCAGCCAGCCGGTCCTGGCCGACCCCAGGGCCTCGGCGACCGTCATGGCCGACAGCACCGCTCCGTGGTCGGCGACGGGGAGGTCCTTTTCGAGCAGCAGCGGTTGGAAGAGGTTGACCTGGCAGATGCGGGCGAGCGTGAACACGGCCACGCCCTGCACCATCAACGGCCCCAGGGACCGTGACGTTCCCAGCACCTTGACGGCCTGGCGGGCCGAGCCGAGGAGGCCGAGGCGCCCCGCGGGCGGATGACCGTCCAGACGGGGCACTGCCGTCGCCGGGAGGGCCGCGGCGCACGCCAGCGAACCGAGTGCGCAGAGCGCGGTCAGCACGTACGGGGCCTCGTGCCGGACGTGCATCAGGACGCCGACCAGCGGCCAGCAGGCGATCTTCGCCCAGAGCCCGAGGGCCCGGGCGGTGCCCTCGGCCTGCACGTAGTGCTCGTCCGCGCCGTGCTCGTGCAGGTACTCGTACAGGTAGGCGCTGGAGGCCCCCGACACGAGTGAGCGGGCGGCGGCGATGGCCAGGAAGTGCGCCATGAAGCCCGCGAAGGACGGCGAGGCGACCGGGATGAGGTTCGCCGCGGTCATCGCGGCCGCTCCGAGCTGCATGCAGCGGCGCTGTCCGATGCGGTCGGCGATGAAGCCGGTGGGTATCTCCAGCAGGCAGAACGCGACGTAGTAGACGCTCTGGATGCCGAAGATCTGGCTGTCCGACAGGCCTGCCTGCTTCTGGTACTGGTAGAAGACCGGCATCCACCACAGCAGGTTGAACAGCAGCTGGAACCCGTTGTTCAGGCGGATCACGCGGAGCGCCGCGGCGGGCGGACGTACGCGGCGTTTCCCCCGCGTGCGCAGGGAGAGGGGCATGGGCGACCTTCGGGTGGGGCGGTACGGGGGGAGGTACGGACGGGTCAGGCGCTGTAGGGGCGCAGTTGGAGGATGTGGAGCGCGTCGTCCGGTCCGAGCAGCCATTCGATGTCGAGCGGCCCCGCGAAGGTGTAGTCCGTGGCGAAATGGGACTGGAGCAGGCGGCCCGCCAGCGCCAGCCGGCCCAGCTGGTCGCGCGTCTCCTGCGGCAGGTCCTCGGCGGCCGCGCCCAGCGAGAGCGTGCGCCCGCCGCCTTCGACGGTGTTGTAGAGGTACTGCAGGGGCAATGTCCGGCCGTCGACGACATCGGCGGTGGAGCCGTGCGCGCAGTTGAGGTACACGTTGCGGAAGTCGGCCCGGTTGGTCGGATTGCAGGTGACCATGACGCCTCCGATCGGGGACGGCTCGTAGCGCTGGACGATCACCCCCATGTAGGTGTCGTCCAGGGAGATGCCGGCCTGGTGGCGCAGCCGCACGCTGCGCGGGGAGAGCAGCGAGGCCCATACCCCGCGGACGGCGTCCAGCAGCCCCGGCAGGTCGGTGACCTTGGTGTGGGACTCGTAGATCCCGGCCGCGGAGAAGCCCGGCAGGTCCTCGGCGTTCGAGGAGGACCGCACGGCGAAGCGGCCCGTGCCCGCCAGGTGCTCGACCAGCTGCGCGTCCAGGGCGCGCACCAGGTCCTCGGGCACCGGGAGGGTGCGGACCAGGTGCTGCAACTGGAGGCAGACCGTGTCCACGACGTCCATGGAGTTCAGCTCCAGGGCCATCTTCAGTTTGCCGATGCTCTGCTGCACGGCCGGTGAGGAGTCCAGGAAGCGCTGCTGGACGGAGAAGGGCACGGCGATGCCCGCGGGCGCCTGGACGTGCCGGGCCAGGAATTCGCCCGCGTGCTGGGCCAGATCGCCGTCCTCGGGCATGCCCAGCCGCGCGGCGAGGTGGCCGAGCAGGTCGGCCCGTGGCGGCCGGGGCACGGAGTAGTAGCCGGTCAGCCGCACCGATCCGTGGCGCAGTACGTGGTGCAGCTCCCCGAGGTTGGCCGCTTTGGTGCCGTAGCGGTTGCGGTCGCCCGCGCGTAACGCGGACAGCGGTACGAGTGGTACGTCCGTCACGTGCGGCGTGTCGAGGCGGACCCGCTGCGTGTGCCACGTCGGTTCGGCGAGGTCCGACGGCTCTTCGGCGCGCTCGATGGTGAACCCTTCGGCGGTGACCTCGTAACGGACCCAGGCCCCGTCCAGCTTCTCGTCGGCGACCGTGTCGAGGACCCCGCGGACGATGGCGTTGGGGATGCCCCAGCCGGCCGCCAGCATGTTGGTGTGCGACAGCGGAGTGGTGGGCCGGGCGTTGATCAGACCGGCGACCCGCGGGATGTCGTCGGGGACCACCGGCATGGCGACGATGTCGTACCAGGTCAGGTCCGCGCGGGCGGCCAGGTACTCCTCGCCCGAGGCGAAGGCGCGGAGCCGGCCGGTGGCCGAGGCGAGCGTCAGCGGCACGAAGGGTGCGGACTCCAGGAGGGCGTGGCCCCGTGCACGGGGCACCACGGTCTCCGGCACCGCCGCGAGGGCGTTCTCCTGCCCGTGGTTGGCCGGCTTGACCAGCAGCTCCAGCGCGGGATCGAGGTGGGCCCGTACGAAGGCGTGGAACTCGATCAGCAGGTCCGCGCCCATCGTGTCGGCCTCGGTGGTCTCCAGGACCATGAACGGCTCGTCCCGCTCCGGGCCGCCCCGGGAGTGCAGCGACAGGACGCCGAGCAGGAAGCGCCGCGCGGGGTCCTGGTACACGTCGTGGTTGAAGCGGTCGAGCTCGGCGTCGAGCTGCTCGAGGGTCAGGCCCTGGATCTCGGTGGCGACGTAGTTGACGTGGAAGGAGTGCACGGCGCTGTCGAGGACGTGCCAGCGGCCCTCCTCGCGGTCCACGACGATCTTGACGTACGGGTACCCGCCCAGCACCCCGGCCAGTTGCTCGAACAGGGGGAGCGTGAGCAGGGCGTCCACGGCGGCGCCCCGGGGGGACGGCGCGGTGAGGGGTTCGGCGTTCGTCATGCGGTGCTCCCGGGCGTCGAGCGGTCGGCGGAGGGGGCGCAGGACCCGGTGCGGGCGGTGGAGGTGCCGGGGCCGGCGTGCGGGGAGGTGAGGGCGTCCGGCAGGGCCGCGACGATGCGGCCGCAGTCGGCCAGCAGCTGCGGCCCGGACTCGGCGGTGAGGAAGCACAGCGCGGCCATGGAGTTGGCGCCTCCGGCCTCCTCGTAGGGCGGGACCGGGCTGCCCGGCGCCAGACTGTGCTCGCGCACCGGCTCGACGCGCGATCCCGGTGCGACCAGGGAGGGCCAGTCGACCGCCTCGAAGTCCCAGGCCGGGAGCCGGCTCCAGGGCCGGCCCTCGGCGTCGACGGCGAGGACGACGAGGGATCCGGCGGCGCCCTCGCCCCCCGTCAGCATCCGTTCCGGGTAGGCGACGTCCCGGCCGAGCAGCTCGCGCACCAACATGCCGATCATGTCGAGGCCGAAGACGGTCTCCACCTGACGGGTCGTCATCACCCCGCCGAAGCGGGCGGCGGTCTCGATCAGCCACATGGCGCCGTCCGCGCCGAGTTTGATCTCGGTGTGGGTGGCGCAGGTGTCGAGCCCGAGCGCGTCGACGGCGGCGCGCGACAGCTCCTCGATCCGGCGCTGCAACGGGACCGGGAGGGCGGCGGGAGTCAGGCTCGCCCGCTCGGTGAAGGGGGCGACGGTCGGCATCCGCCCGGTGATGCACAGCGGATGGTAGCGGCCGCCGGCGACGATCCCCTCCACGCTGACGTAGTCGCCCCAGCCGTCGCCGTCGAACCAGTCGCCGGCCTCTCCCGTCACGATCTCCTCCAGCAGGAAGTCGCTGACGCCCGCGTCCGCGGCGTGGAGTTCCGCGTAACCCTGCGCGGAGGAGGCCTCCATGACGGAGCGCCCGGTCTTCCAGGCCGCCTCGGCCTCCTGCTCGTTCCATACGGTGAGGTGGGCGGTGGAACCCGCGCTCCAGGCCGCCTTCAGGAGGAGCGGCGGCCTCAGGGTCTCGAAGGCGGTCGTGATGTCCTCCGGCCCGTGGACCTCCGTGAACCCCGGTACGGGTACCCCGGCGTCACGCCAGATCCGGCGCATCAGACGCTTGTCCCGCGCCCCGGCGACCCGCTCGCCGGCACCGCGCAGCCCGAGCCGCAGGCTCGCCCGGGCGACGGCCACCACCGCGTACTCCGACAGGGTCAGCACCGCCCCGGCGCCGACGCGGCGGGCGTGGGAGCAGATCAGATCGACCAGTTCCAGCCCCTCGCCGGGCGGGGCCGTCGTGACCGACGCGCACCCGGGCCGCCACACCGACTCGGTGGCCCGGGGTAACGGCGCGAGCGCCAGGACGTGCACCTCGGCGTGGGCGGCGACGCGCGGGAGCGCGTACTCCAGGGGAGGGCCGCCCTTGGCGTAGACGAAAAGGATCGAGGTCATGGTTCTCCTGGGGTCGAGGGGACGCCGCGCGGCGCGACGGCGTCGTCGGCGGAAGGTCCGGACGCGGTGTCACCGCGTACGGGCCGGGGGTCTGGACCACGACGGAAAACAGCGGACGCACAGACATACGCCTACTCGGTCGGACGTTCCCCAAACACCCGTGCTCGCCAAGCGGGGCCTGTGTGAGGGTGTTTCGGCCACCTCCGCCTGCCCGCGGCACCGTCCGGCGGACGCCGCCGGCGACCGCCGCGCGGGCGAGCCCGACCGCTCACGCGTCCCCGTTCGTACGAGGAGGGCCACAGAGCCCGCTCGACGGCGTCAACCACCGGGCCCACCCGCGGAAGAGACGGCCTAGCGGCGCAGCGCTTCCGCGCCGGCGTACCGGGCGCTGTCGCCCAGCTGCTCCTCGATGCGGATGAGCTGGTTGTACTTGGCGGTGCGGTCGGAGCGCGACAGCGAGCCGGTCTTGATCTGGCCGCAGCCCGTGGCCACGGCCAGGTCGGCGATCGTGGTGTCCTCCGTCTCGCCCGAGCGGTGCGACATGACGACGGTGTAGCCCGCCCGGTGGGCCGTGTCGACGGTGGCCAGCGCCTCGGTCAGGGTGCCGATCTGGTTGACCTTGACCAGTACCGAGTTGGCGACCCCGGAGGCGATGCCCTCGCGGAGCAGGGTCTCGTTCGTGCAGAACACGTCGTCGCCGGTGAGCTGGCAGCGTGAGCCGACCCGGGCGGTGAGGTCCCGCCAGCCGTCCAGGTCGTCCTCGGCCATCGGGTCCTCGATGGACACGACGGGGTAGGCGTCGATCAGCTTCACCAGGTAGTCGGCGTTTTCGGAGGGGGTGCGCCGCACCCCCTCGCCGGCGTAGTCGTAGAACCCGTCCCGGAAGAACTCGGATGACGCGGGGTCCATCACCAGGCCGATGTCGGTGCCCGGCCGGTACCCCGTGCGTTCGACGGCTGCGACGACGAAGTCCAGCGCCTCTTCGGCGGTGCGCAGCGCCGGAGCGAAGCCCCCCTCGTCGCCCACGCCCGTGGAGTGCCCGGCGGCGAGCAGGTCGCGGCGCAGGGTGTGGAAGATCTCCGACCCCATCCGGACGGCCTCCGCGAAGGTCTCCGCCCCGATCGGGGCGATCATGAACTCCTGGAAGTCCAGGGGATTGTCGGCGTGCGCGCCCCCGTTGACGATGTTCATCATCGGTACGGGCAGCAGCCGGGCGTCCGAGCCGCCCAGGTAGCGGTAGAGCGGCAGGCGGTGGGCGGCGGCCGCGGCCTTGGCGGCGGCCAGGGAGACCCCGAGGATCGCGTTCGCGCCGAGCCGGGACTTGGTGGGGGTGCCGTCCGCGGCCACGAGGGCGGCGTCGAGGCCGGCCTGGTCCTCCGCCTCGCGACCGGTGACGGCCGCCGCGAGCTCCGTGTTGACGTGGCGCACCGCGCGGTCGACGCCCTTGCCGTGCCAGCGGGCCGGGTCGCCGTCGCGGAGCTCGACGGCCTCGCGGGCGCCGGTCGACGCCCCGGAGGGGACCGCGGCCCGGCCGATGGATCCGTCTGCCAGTTCCACGTCCACTTCGACGGTGGGGTTGCCCCTGCTGTCGAGGACGCGGCGGCCGGTGACGGAGGTGATGGCGGTCATGGGAGTCCTTCCCGGTGTGCGTGCGTGCCGGGTTTCGGCTGCGGCGACGGTGGCGCTGGACCCGGCGAGACGCACTCTACAGCAGGGCTGTGCAGTTCAGCTGTTTAGTTTTGCTGTTTAGTTGTGCTGCGTAGCCCTGCTGAGTAGTTCGGCTGTGCAGCCGTGCTGCGTTAAAATTCGGTATGCCCCTTCCGGAATCCGCCGCCGTCGCGGCCGAACTGCGCACCGCGATGGGAAAGCTCACGCGGCGCGTGAAGCTCGAAGACCAGATGCCGTTCGGCCAGGCGGCCGTCCTCGGCGCCCTGGACCGCAGCGGTGCGATGACGACCAGCGAACTGGCGGCCGACCAGCGGGTGCGGCCGCAGTCGATGGCCCGAGCCGTGGGGCTGCTCATGGAGCAGGGCCTGATCACCCGCCGGGCGCACCCGACCGACGGCCGCAAGAGCCTGGTCGAGCTCTCCTCCGCGGGACAGGCGCTGCTGGAGGAGGAGCGGGGGCGCAGGGCGGACTGGCTCGCGCGGGCCATCGAGGCGGAACTGACGGGGGAGGAGCGCGAACTGCTGGCGCGGGGCATCGGGCTGGTGGAGCGGCTCGCGGCACACTGACCCGCGCCGTCGAAGTCCCGCCTGGGCCTTCGGGCGGCCGGAGCTGCTTTGACGGCACTCCCCAGCCCGCGCCGGGCGGAGCGTGCCGGGGGTCTTCGGTCCGGCAGGCTCCGGTACGAGGGTCAGGGGCGGCGGAGACGGGGGGACAGGGCTGCCATGGCCGCCATCAGCGTCGGCAGCACCAGCATCGCCCACCGCAGCGTCGTCGCCTCCGCCAGGGCGCCGATGATCGGGGGGCCCGCGAGGAAGCCGACGTAGCCCACCGCCGAGACGGCGGCGATGGAGGAGCCCGTGCGGTCCGGCCGCAGGGCGGCGGCGTGGGCGAAGACGAGGGGGATGACCGCGGCCATGCCCAGGCCCAGCAGGGTGTAGCCGACGTAGCCCGCCGCCGTCGTCGCGCTGAGGATCGGGATCAAGGCCCCCGCGCCCGCCACCGCGGCGCAGACGAGCGTGAAGCGGGCCGTGCCGAAGCGGGCACGCAGCCGGTCGGCGGTGAGGCGGCCGACGACCATGCCCGCGGAGAAGACGGCGTACCCCAGGCCCGCCGCGCCCGGTGAGGCGCCGGTCTCCTCCTTCAGGTACACCGCGCCCCAGTCGTTGACCACTCCCTCCCCCATCAGCGCGCAGAACGCCACCAGACCGGGGATCCACAGGCCCGGACCGGGCAGGGCCAGCAGAGGGCCCGTGCGCGAGGGGCCCCCGGCCTTCGGCGGTTCGGGGGCCAGGGCCGTGGCCGCCGCCCCCGCCACCACCAGCAGGACGAGCGCCGCCACCGTGAAGTGCGCCCGGATGCCGATCCCGGCGGAGGCCGCCAGGCCCCCCGCCGTGGCGCCGGTGATGCCGCCGAGGCTGAACATGGCGTGGAAGCCGCCGAGGACGGGACGGCCGTAGGCGCGTTCGACGAGGACGCCCTGGGTGTTCATCGCGACGTCGACGGCCGTGTTGCCGCACGCGAACACCGCCAGGGCCGCCGTCAGGACCGCCAGGTCCGGTACGAGGGGCAGGCTCGCGAGCGCGCCCAGGTAGGCCGCCATCCCGGTGCACAGGACCGTACGGCTGCCGTACCTCGCCACCAGGCCGCCGACCAGCGGCAGCCCGAGGAAGGCACCCGCGCTCAGGCCGACGAGCGCCACCGCCAGCTCGCCGGCGGACAGGTCCAGCCGGCCCTGGACGGCGGGCACCCGGGCCGCCCAGGTGGCGAAGGCGGCCCCGGTGACGAAGAAGACCGCGCAGACGGCCACCCGCATCGCCCGCGGACTCCGGCGCCGGGCACCGGCGGACGGCGGCGCCGCCCCCGCCCCCACGGTCTCGGGCTCGTTGCGCATCTACGTCCGTCCCCTTGTCGCTCGTGCCTGGTGGTACCCGGACGCTCCCGCCGCGCGTCGTGCGGCGGGAGCACCCGTCATCGCGCGGAACCGGCCGTCCGCCGGGTGAGGGCGATCAACGCCTCCCGCTCCTCGACAAGGACCTTGTACAGGACGTCGGCGTAGCGGTGCATCGTCGCCGTGTCGTTGGGCGGGCCGAAGGAGCTGAAGCTCTGCCCCAGCACCAGGCGGCGCAGGCAGACCTCCTCGCTCACCGGGTACTGCGCCGGATCGTAGTGGTGCCCGGGGCGGGCGTGCCCGCAGCTCCACGGGCAGCCCCGGCCGTAGCCGCGCAGCTCCTGGAACAGGGTCTGCCCGGGGACCGGCTGCGGCTGCCAGCGCATGATGTTCAGGCCTTCGGCGTTCACCGCCCGGGAGAGCGCGTCGCGGAAGGCGGCGACGGGCAGGCCGTCGAGTCCGAGTTCCTCGGGCATGACGAGCAGCGGATAGAAGAAGTAGACGTGCGTGCGCTCCTCGGGCACGACCGGCGGGCGGATGCCGGGTACGCCGGCGAGGGCCTGGGTGAGCGCCGCGCCGTTGGCCTGCCGGGCGAGGGACATCTCCGGCAGACGGGTGAGCTGGGAGCGGGCGAACGCGGCGGCGAGGACGTCGATGCGGTAGTTCCAGCCCATGATGCGGGCGTTGTAGTCCCGGCTCTGCCCGGGCAGTTCCTCGCCGAACATCAGCACCCGCCGGGCCAGCCGGTGCCGGTCCTCGTCGCGGGTCGCGAACAGGCCCCCCTCGCCGAGGGCGGAGAGGGTCTTGGACCCGTTGAGGCTGGCGCCGCTCAGGGTGCCGAGGGACCCGACCGGGCGGCCCCGGTAGGTGGCGCCGTGGGCCTGGGAGGCGTCCTCGATCAGGACGAGGCCGTGCCGGTCGGCGATGGCGCGCAGGGCGCCGTAGTCGGCGGGCAGGCCGTTGAGGTCCACGGCGACGATCGCCCGGGTCCGGTCGGTGATGCGTTCCTCGATCCGGGCCGGGTCGAGGTTGAACGTCGCGAGGTCGGTGTCCACGAACACCGGGATGGCGTTGGCCTGGAGCACGCAGGAGGCCGAGGCGAGGAAGGTGTCGGCCGGTACGAGTACCTCGTCGCCGGGCTCCACCCCGGCGGCCGCGATCGCCATGTGCAGGGCCGCCGTGCCGGAGTTGGCGGCGAGCACGTAGGGCATGCCGGTGAACTCGGCCCAGGCGTCCTGGAGTTCGCTGACCGTGCGCATGGGCCAGTGCCAGGGGGTGGCCTCGTCCAGCGCGTCGAGCACGGCCTTGCGGTCGGCGTCGGTGATGTGCGGCCAGGGGGCCACCTCGTTCCCGGAGAGCAGCGGGGATCCTCCGTCGACGGCTAGCACGTCCTGGCCTCCTCACCGGCTCCGACCGAGGCGGTCAGCGTCAGCCTCCGCCGGGCCGGAGGCTCACGGCGGAACACCGCCCTGGCGGACGGGATCTCGGGGAACGGCCCGAGCAGGTCGGCGAGGGCGGTGAGGCCCTCGGCCAGGCTCACCCGGGGGGTGAAGCCCAGCGCTCGCAGACGGGTGACGTCGGCGAGGAGCGTGAAGCTGTCGGCCAGGCTGGAGGTGTCGGCGTCCAGCAGCGCCGGGCGGCCGGTCGCCGTCCCCACCACCTCGGCGAGCTCGCGCATCGAGACGGCGGTTCCGGTGGCCAGGTTGTAGGTCTCGCCGTCGGCGCCGCGGCCGGCCAGGGTCATCAGGGCCCGGCACAGGTCCTCGACGTGGATGAAGTCGCGGCGCTTGCGGTCGATGTCGCCGACCACCGGGATGGGCTGCTCGTTCAGGTGCCAGCGCAGGAACTGCGAGGCCTCCCCGCCCGCCCGGCGCGGGTCCTCGCCCGGACCGTAGACGACGAAGGACCGGCCGATGACGACGGGCAGTCCGGCCGTCGCGTGCAGGCTGCGCAGGGTCAGTTCGCCGGAGAGCTTGGAGGCGCCGTACGGCAGGAAGGGCTGCGTGGGGTGGTCCTCGCGGATCGGGCTCTGGCGCGGGGTGCCGTAGACGATGGCGGAGGAGAGGTAGACGAGGCGGCGCACGCCCAGTTCCAGGCAGGCGTTGCCGACGTTGCAGGTCCCGAGGGCGTTGAGATGGAAGTCGTGGCGGGGATTCACCACGGACTCGGTGCCGCTGGCGTTGCCCGCCAGGTGGAACACGGCGTCGGCGCCCTGCAGCGCCAATAACGTCTCACCGTAATCGCGCAGGTCGGCACGGACGTAGGAGACGCCGGGCAGGGCCGCGAGGCCGGGAGGAAGGGGGGCGTGGTCGACGACGGTGACCTTCTGGGACAGAAGGCTGAGGGCCGTGACGAGATGCCGGCCGACGAAACCGGCTCCGCCGGTGACGGCTACCTCCGCGTAGTGCGTTTCGGGCATGTCGGGGCCGTGGTGCACGGTCACTCCATTCGGGATGCGAAGCGGGGGGAGGGGCGGGCACGGGTGGACACTGACCGGTGGTCACCCCCGGGGCGCACACGCCCGGCGCCGCCCATGCGGCGGCGCACTCGACAGGGGGTGCCGTTCGACCCTGGTGGGGGATGCGCAGTGCCGCTCACGCCCTGATTGGTTACGGCTCACCCAGTTCACCACGATTCCTCCCCGCCGACGCAAGGGGTGCCGGGGAGAGTGGCCGAGACTGCGTCCCGCCCGGCCGCCCTGCGACGAGAAGAGCGGATCCGGTATGTTTTCGCGATGATCGAGGGCGGAGGGAGGCGCTCCGCCCGAACCGGAAGCGGGATGGGCGCCCCTGCGGCGCACGGCCCGGATGGCCGGTTAGGTGGACTTGACCTTTCGTCCACAGCGGGATCTTTCCGCCCGAACGCCACGGAGGCGGACGAGCTGGGCGCAGGATCGCGCGCCCCCGCTCAGGCGGGCGGGCTGCCGGGCAGGCCCCCGGGTCGAACGTTCGCGTCAGGATTCGGCCAACGATTCGACTGGTCAAGGGAGTTGGAACCAATGCGGCTGCTGCGGGCGGCCGGGATCACTATGATGAGGATCTTTCCTGCGCCCGGCAGGACCCCGAACCCGCACCCCGAGGTAAAGCCGCATGCCTGGCATCACCCGCGAAGAGGTCGTCCACTTCGCACGGCTGTCGCATCTGGATCTGACGAGCGATGAGCTGGACCACCTCACCCCCCAGCTCGACGGCATCGTCCGGGCGGTCGCTCGCGTCGGCGAGGCCAGAGCCGACGGGCCGTCGCAGGACCGCCGCGCCGAGCGTTCCGCCGGGGAGGAGTGAAAGCCATGGCCGAGCAGAATCTCGACGTCACCCGCTGGACGGCCGCCAGGACCGCCGGGGCCATCGCCGCCGGGGAGGTCTCGGCGGTCCAGGTCACGCAGGCGCACCTCGACCGGATCGGGGCCGTGGACAAGCTGGTCAACGCCTTCCTGCACGTCGACGAAGTGGGCGCGCTGGAGGCGGCGCAGGCCGTCGACACCGCCCGGGCGCGGGGCGAGGAGCTGGGGCCGCTGGCCGGCGTACCGCTCGCCCTCAAGGACGTCTTCGCGACCAGGGGCCTGCCCACCACCTGCGGTTCCAAGGTCCTCGAAGGCTGGATCCCGCCGTACGACGCCACCGTGACCCAGCGCCTGCGGGCGGCCGGTACGGTCATCCTCGGGAAGACCAACATGGACGAGTTCGCCATGGGGTCCTCGACCGAGAACAGCGCCTACGGTCCCACCGGCAACCCCTGGGACCTCACCCGGATCCCGGGGGGCTCCGGCGGCGGCTCGGCGGCCGCGCTGGCCGCCTTCCAGGCCCCGCTCGCCATCGGCACCGACACCGGGGGTTCCATCCGGCTGCCCGCCGCCCTCACCGGCACCGTGGGGGTGAAGCCGACCTACGGCGCGGTGTCCCGGTACGGCCTCGTGGCGTACTCCTCCTCCCTCGACCAGGGGGGTCCCTGCGCCCGCACCGTCCTCGACACGGCCCTGCTGCACGCGGTCATCGCCGGCCACGACCCTCTCGACTCCACCTCGATCGACGGTCCCGTACCGGCCGTCGTCGCGGCCGCGCGGCGCGGCGAGATCCGCGGCATGCGGATCGGCGTGGTCAAGGAACTGCGCGGCGACGGCTACCAGGCCGGCGTCATGCAGCGGTTCGAGGAGGCGGTGGAGCTGCTGCGCGAGCTCGGCGCCGAGGTGGTCGAGGTGTCGTGCCCGTCCTTCGACCTCGCGCTCGCCGCGTACTACCTGATCGCGCCCAGCGAGGCCTCGTCGAACCTGGCCCGGTTCGACGCGATGCGCTACGGCCTGCGGGCCGGCGACGACGGGGCGCGCAGCGCCGAGGAGGTGACCGCGGTGACCCGGGCGGCCGGCTTCGGACCCGAGGTCAAGCGCCGCATCATGCTGGGCACCTACGCGCTCAGCTCGGGATACTACGACGCGTACTACGGCTCCGCCCAGAAGGTCCGCACCCTCATCGTGCGGGACTTCGACGCGGCCTTCCGGCACGTGGACGTGCTGGTGTCGCCGACCACGCCCACCACCGCCTTCCCGATCGGCGAGCGGGTCGACGACCCGGTCGCGATGTACCTGGCGGACCTGTGCACGATCCCGTCGAACCTGGCCGGCAACGCCGTCATGTCGCTGCCGTGCGGGCTGGCACCCGAGGACGGCCTCCCGGTCGGCCTCCAGATCATCGCCCCGCCCATGGCCGACGACCGCCTGTACCGGGTGGGCGGAACCGTCGAGGCGGTCCTCGACGAACGGCGGGGCCACCCGCTGCTGGCGCAGGTCCCGGAACTGGCCGGCTGAGGCGTCAGGGGACTTTCTGAATGCTCGGCATGCCGAGGTTCGGCATGCGCAGGACACGCTCGTTCACCCGCAGGAACGGCTGGATGAGCGTGTCCACCACCAGCAGGAAGCACAGCGTCCCCACGCCGACGGGTCCGCCCATCAGGTAGCCGGAGAGCAGGAGGACGCCCTCCATGGACATCTTCGCGATCCAGAAGGGCCAGCCCCACTTCTCGGTCATGGCGATCGCGACGAGGTCCATCGCACGGATGCCTATGCCGCTCATGATGATCAGCGACGAGGCGTACGCGCAGAGCATGGTGGCGAGCAGCATGGTGGCGGGGGCCGGGAGCGGCAGGAACCGCGCGGGCTCCAGGAACAGCAGCAGGTCGATGAGGCTCCCGCACAGGAAGAAGGTGGCGAACGGCATCAGTACGGGGCGGCGGCGGTACCAGGCGGCCCGGACGAGGATGCAGACCGCCGCGATCAGACCCTGCGCGATCCCCACCGTGAGCGGCACGTGCCGGAGCAGCCCCAGGGCGAAGACGTCCAGAGGATCGGTACCGAGGTCGGAGTGGATGAAGAGGTAGGCACCCGTCGAGAACACGACACAGCCGCCCAGGTAGGTCAGGAGCCGGTGCGTGGTGAGGCGGGACCAGCGCGGCATCGACGCGGCCGTGCGTGCCATCGTGAACCTTTCTGTGACGGTCGACGGTCCGGTCTCAGTGGCTCAAGGTGAGCAGTTGCTCGTAGAACCCGCCGAAGCGGCGCCGCGGGTCGACCAGGTGGACCTCGAGGATCCAGTGGCACCGGCGGCCGGCGTCGTCCTTCCCCCGCAGGCGGTTCGGGTTGGTCGGCGCGATGTAGCTGTTGACCAGATCGGCTTCGATCAGCTCGTGCGGGAACTCGCCCACCAGATGGCCGCTGTGCGGGCCGCCGAAGTGCCAGCCGGCGTCCTGCGCCAGGCGGCAGACGTGCGCGTACAGCTCGGCCCCCGTGATGTCGGGGTGGCTCTCGAAGTGTTCGCGGCCCGCCTCCCACACGAGGGGGAGGTCCGCGGCGATGCGCAGCTTCACCGGGTCGTCGCCCAGGACGTAGGTGCGTCCGAAGTCGGCCTCCCACTCGTCGAAGACCGGTCCGAAGTCGAGGAAGACGATGTCGTCCTCCGCGACCACGCGGTCCGGCGGATTGGCCTTGTACGGGTGGAGCGTGTTCTCCCCGGCCCGCACGATCCGCTTGTGCCAGTGCCGCTTCGTGCCGAACATGTCGGCGGCCAGGTCCCGGATGCCGTCACTGATGGCCGACTCCAGGAGCCCCGGCTTGACGAGACCCTGCCGGGTGACCTCGTCGAACAGGGCGACTGCCTTGCGTTCTGCCGCGATCAGGTTCCTCGCGCGGGCGGCCTCGTCGACCGCCGGGATGTCCATCGACTCGCTCACGAACTGTGTCTCCGTCCAGGGCCGGTCTTGTGGTGTCGTCAGCCCAGCGACCGCTGGTAGACGTTCAGGTGGGTGTACGCGAGCCGGAGCAGCGGCATGCCCACCGCGCGCCGGTCCCCCCGCTCGATGAGGTCGCCGAGCACGTGGGAGGCCTCCACCGGTCCGCCGCGCAGGAGGTCGCGGTAGAGCGAGGACGCGGTGTCCGACTCCGGCTGGGTGAGGGCCGCCAGACTCTGCTTCAGGGACTCGGCCCGCACCGGACGCCCGCAGGCGGCCGCGACGGCCGCGCATTCCGCGAGGGTCCGGGCGGCGAAGTCCCGGCCGCCGGGGCTCGCGACGACATCGCCGATCACTCCGCGCATCAGACAGGTCACCGCCCCCACCGCGGCGACGTGCACCCACTTCTCCCACATCTCCTGGGTGATGTCGTCGGAGTGCCGGACGGTGAAGCCCGCGCCGCGCAGAGCCGCGTCGACCGCCCGGACGCGGGCCGGTGCGACCGCAGGGGCCGCGCCGCACGTGCCGTAGGCGATCTCCTGGGTGCTGTTCAGCTGGAGGACGCTGCCGTCCTCGTCGAGCAGGGTGGTCACCCGGCAGACCCCTCCGAGCACCGTGCTCGAACCGTACTTCTGCCGCAGCAGCGGGATGTGGCGCATCCCGTTGAGCAGGGGCAGGATCACCGTGCGCGGGCCGACGGCCGGGGCGAGGTCGGTGAGCGTCCGGTCCAGGGAGTACGCCTTGACGGCCAGCAGGACGAGGTCGTACTCGCCCAGCAGCTGGTCCGCGCAGGCCAGCTTCGGGTCCAGGCACAGGTCACCGTGCGGGCTGCGGATCACGAGCCCCGTGGAGCGCAGTCGAACCGCCCGCGCGGGCCGCACGAGGAAGGTGACGTCACGGCCCGCTTCGGCCAAGCGCCCGCCGAAGTAGCCGCCGGTGGCGCCGGCCCCGACGACGAGGATCCGCATCAGGACGCTGAACCGGAGGGGGCCCGCAGCGCCATGCCCCGTTCGTCCCGCGCGAAGACCGGCGGCCACCCGTCGCGGCGCAGCCCGTCGAGCGTCGCCGCGGTCTCGGCGACGATCGCGTCGGCCGACTCGGCCAGCACCTCGGCGTCCACGGCGAAGCGTCCGGCATCCTCCACGCCGCCCAGCTCCAGGGTGCGGACGCCGTCGCGCAGGCGCTCGCCCAGCCAGCCGAGCGGATCGCGGCTCAGGTCCTCGTCGTACAGCCGCTTGAACGCCTCGCCGTTCTCCATCGCGGGATGCCAGTGCACGCGGTCCTGGGCCCCCGGAGCGGACTCCAGCAGGTCGAAGCGGCAGATCGCCCGCGCGAGGGTGAGCGCCCGGGAGACGTAGATCGATCCCGGCAGGCCGTCCCTTTCCACGAACCGGAGCTCGAGGCGCGCCCCGCATTCACGGCCGTCCTGCGGGCGGTTGGGATTGTGAAAGTCGACGGATTCCACCGTGACGCAAAGCCTTTCGGCGATAAACAGATGCATGGAAGTAGGTAAGCACCGGTGCCGAGTTGCTGTCAACGAACGGGACCGCCGGACGGAGCGGCCGGGAAAACTAAATGAGCGGCCGGCGTGATCGGTTTTCGATCACGCCGGCCGCTGACCGCTCTCCGGCACGGGCACCGGAAATCATCCTCGGGGGACCGGAAGTCCGTTCCGAATCCGGTGCTCACGGAAATCGGCATGCCGGCCCGCCACCACGCTCATGTCCGACAGGGGGCGGGCAGAACAGAGCAGGGAGAATCCGGCCGCCGCGTCGGCCGCGTAGAAGCGCTTGGCTTCCGAATGGTCCGCCGTGCCCTGCACCACTCGCGCGGCGCAGGTGGTGCACCAGCCCTGGCAGCAGGTCCGGGGGAGGAATATCCCGTTCCTGGCGGCCGCGTCGAGGAGTGTTTCGTTCCGGTGGGCGAATATCGTGTGGACGGCCCCCTCGAACTCGATGCGGATCGTGAAACCCTCCGGGTTACGGGTGTCCGAAGGGCTTGTTCCGGCTCCAGGGGGCGTCACCGATCTCACCCCGCTTGAAGTGTCCGGACGGGCGGGCGACGCCGTCCCGCTCCATGCTGAGCAGTTCGATGAACCAGGCCTCGTGCTCGATCTCCTCGTTGAGGATGCGCATCGCGAGCTCGTAGGTCCTGGGGTCCTTGCCGAAGGTCATGTCGCAGATCTCCCACCAGGAGCGCACGGCGCAGCGCTCGGCCTCCAGGAGCACGGTCAGGATCTCCACCGAGTCGGCGGGGCTGACCGCGTCCGCGCCGTCGGCCCCCCAGGTGAGCCGGCCGTTGTTCGTGTTGGGCAGGTAGGCGTCCGGGCAGCCGGCCCGGTCGGCGAAGTCCCTGATGTCGAACGGAATGGTGCCGCCCAGCTCGAAGATCCTCGGGGTGATCAGCTCGAAGTGCGAGCGGTCCTCCAGGCGGGCGTCCTCGGCGATCGCCTTGTAGTCCTCCTTGCCCGCGAGGAAGTGCCGCAGCACGGTGTAGTAGTAGTACGTCGTGAACTCGGCCGCGGCGGCGTCGATCAGCTTCTCCCGCAGCGCGACGACGTCGACGCCCCGCTCCTCCAGCTGCTCGACGCCCGCCCGGCGGGTCAGGTCGCCCTCCGCGACCCGGCCCCGGTAGGGACGGGACGCGGCTGCCGCCGCGGTGGGGGCGGACGGGGCGTTGCCGGCGGACGGGCGGGAAGCCCCGGGCGGTGCGACGGTCGTGGTCGTCCGGGCGCCGCGCTCCAGCTGCTGGACGGCCTTGCGCTCGCCGCAGCAGCCGGCGCCGCCGGACGCCTGCGCGCCGCCGGCGGCGCGCGTCTCGCCGTTCACCAGGTACCGCTCGAACGCCTCCACGGGGCTCATGCCCGAACGGACGGCGTCGCGCAGGTACTCCTCCTTGGCGGCCACGTCGACGGCCTCGTCGGCGACCTTCGCGGCGACCTCCCGCGGCACGATCACCACGCCCGAGCCGTCGGCGACCAGGTAGTCCCCGGGAGCGATCCGGACCCCCTCGATGTGCACCGGCTCCTTGCCCCAGCTCACCCAGTCACCGCGCTGGATGAAGCCCTGCGGCCGGACGAACCGGGAGATCACGGGGAAGCCCATCTGCCGCACGGTGTGCACGTCGCGGGCGCCGCCGTCGATGAGCGCGCCGGCCGCTCCCTGGGCCTGGAGCGCGGTGATGGAGAGGTCGCCGAATATGGAGGCGTCAATTCCGTTCATTTGCACGACCGTGATGTGGCCGGACGGCACGGAGGCCAGCATTTCGAAGAGTCCCCGGGCGCTCTTGCCGTGGGAGACGGCGAGCGGATTGGGCGTGCACTCCACCGGATACACCGGCCCGACCATGCGCATCGTGGGGTCGGGGAAGAGGAAGTTCCCCGAAAGGCTCTGCTTGACGTAGCCGAGGCCGTCGAGGATGTCGGTAAGGGCCCCCGTGTAAGCGGTGCTCAGCTTGCTGACGACATCCGCGTCGACGAACCACTCGTTGGTCGCTTCGGTCATTTCGCTGCCCCTTGATTTCGGCGGTGTATTCGGTCGATTCTTTGGCGGTGGCCGTATTCGGCCACCGCCTTTCACCGGAGGATCACTGTGCCTTTTGCAGCAGACTCGCGCCAGTACCGGTCCTGCTTTTCCAGCTGGGAGAACAGGTCGAGCGTCCGTGCCAAGCCGCGCCGCGTATTGGAGGAACTGGAGGCGGGAAAGGTGTTCTTCCCGCCGGAACTGGTTCCGGCTCTCTACCACCCCATGGTCAGGGAGCGGGAGGAGGAGGTCATCAAGAGCTTGCTGCTGCAGCGCCTCTACATCTATCTCGATTTCACCGCGGATCTCGAACAGCTCGTCGTATCGCCGGTCACCCAGCTCATCAGCCGCCGGCGCAGCGGATTCGATCTGCCGGACGAGATGGTCCGGGACTCCTACAGGATCTGTACGGACGAGGCCTGGCACGCGCAGTTCTCCGACGACCTGCAGGAGCAGCTGATCGCCGCCACCCGCGAACGCCCGTGCGCCGCCAGGCAGCAGCCCTACTTCCTCACCCGGCTGGAGGCTCTGAAGGACGGACTCGAACCGCAGTACCGGCCCCTGGCCGATCTCTTCTTCACCGTGGTCTCGGAGACGTTGATCTCCAGCATCCTGTCGGGGATACCCAAGGACCAGCGGGTGTGCACGGTGGTGCGGGAGACGATCGCCGACCACGCCGAGGACGAGGGCCGGCACCACGCCTACTTCGTCAAGTTCTTCGAGTACGCGTGGCCTCAGCTGACGGACAGGGAACGCGATCTGGTCGGGGCGCTGCTGCCGGAGTTCACGCTCGCGTTCCTGCGCCCCGACGTGGACGCGGCGCACGACATGCTCAGGTTCACCGGGCTGGACTTCGAGGCGGTCACGGGAGTGGTCGAGGAGACGTATCCGGACGGGCGTCTGCGGGCGGAGATGCGCGCTGCGGCGGCCTCCACGCTGCGTCTGTTCGAACGCAATGGGGTCTTCGAGTCGAGCAAGGTGGCCGACTCCTTCTTCCAGTGTGGGCTACTGGGGTGAAGCGCGGATCGAGCCGGCCGGGCGCGGGCAGCGGCCGGCTCGATCAGCCATCAGGACCTGACGTCGAGCAGAACTTTGCCCGCGGCGTCCCGGTTGGTCAATGTCCGCAGGGCCGCTCCGACCTGGGTCAGGGGCAGGACCTCGTGCACCGGAACGACCAGCGAACCGTCGAGTGCCGCCCGCAGGGCCAGTTCCGTGCCGGACCGGATCCGCTCCGGGGGCTCACCCACGCCCCCGTACCCGATCACGCTCAGGTTCCTGCGGTACAGCACCCGCATGGGGACCGTGCTCTGCGGGCCGGCGCTCGTGCCGTAGCTGATCAGACGGCCGCGCTCGGCGAGCAGTTCCAGCGCGGCGGCCGTGAACGCGCCGCCGAGGGCGTCGAACACCACGGTCGGGGCCGCCGCCCCGGCCACGGCTTCGGCCAGGTCGCCCGCCGTCGCGGCCAGAACCGGTTCGGCGCCGGCCGCGGCGATGGCCTTCGCCTTTCCGGCTCCCGCGGTCTGCCCCCATACCCGGGCGCCCGCGGCGCGGCACAGGCTGATCACCGCCAGGCCCACGCCGCCGCCGGCGCCGAGCACCAGCACCCGGTCGTCCCGGTCGACCCGGCCCAGGTCCCCGGTCACCCGGATCGCGGTGGTGCCGACGACCGCCGCCGAGGCGGCGGCGGTCAGTGCCACCCCGTCCGGAACCGGCACCAGCGCCTCGCGGGGTGCGACGACCCGTTCGGCCCAGGTACCGTCCCGTACGATCCCCAGTCCGCCGCCGTGCACCACCACCGGGCGGCCTTCGCACATGCCCGCGCCTTCCACGCCCAGGACGCGCGGCCGGGGGGCCTCGCCCGCGACCGAGCCCTGGATGACGTACGTGTCCAGGGGGTTCAGGGCGGCGAAGTGCAGATCGACCACCACCTCGCCCGCGCCGGGTTCGCGCAGCTCGACCTCGGCCACCTCCGGTGGGCGGCCGGTGTGGGTGAGACGGGCCGCGAGGGTGCGAGTCGTCACGAGTGCCTCCGCAAGGTCCGCAGCGCGGTCCGTACCGCGCCGATCGCCCGGGTGATGTCCGCGTCCTCCACCGTTCCCAGGTGCCCGACGCGGAACGTCCGGAAGCCGGTGGCCCGGTAGGTCCCGGCGGGCAGGACGACCCCCTGCTCGGCGACCGCCCCGAGGAACTCGTCGCTCGTCAGGCCTCGGGGCACCACCCCGACGGTCAGGCCGTTGGCCCGTTCCCGCGGCTCCGGGACCAGCAGCCCCACGTCCAGTTCGGCCAGACCCGTGTGCAAGGCGTCGCGCAGCGCCGCGTGCCGGGCGACCCGCGCCCCGCGCCCCTCGGCCAGTGCCAGCCGGAGCGCTTCGGACAGGCCGAGGACCAGGTTGCCGGCGGGTGACTGGCAGTACGCGAACTCGCCGCGCTCCAGCGCGGCCATGACCGGCATCCAGGGCTTCAGGTCGAGTGCGTACGCGTGGGGCGTCCAGTCCCGGTCGCGCATCGCGTCGACGGCACGGGGGCCCAGCGCGTGCATGGCCAGGCCGGGCGGCCCGGCGAGCCCCTTCGGCGGGCCGCCGAGGTACGCGTCCAGATCCCACGCGTCCATGGCGATGTCCTCCGCGCCGACGGCCGAGACCCCGTCCACCAGGCACAGGGCGCCGTGGTCGTGCGCCAGCCGGGCCATCTGCGGGAGGTCCGCGCGGACCCCGCTGCTGGAGTCGACGTGGACCACGAGCAGGGCCTGGTGGCGCCGCCGGGACAGCAGCGTCCCGAGCAGGTCGGGATCGGGCGCCCGCCCCGCCGGGAACCTCGGCGCGTGGACGGGTATGCCGTGGCGCAGGCAGATGTCGCGCCAGCGGTCCCCCCACATGCCGGTGGAGGCCACGAGGACGGGGACGCCGGGCCGCAGCAGGCTGACGGCCAGGCTTTCCATACCGCTGGTGCCGGTCCCCGGAACCAGCGCCACCTCCGCCGCGGCCGAGCCGACCAGCCGGCGCGTCCTGGCCAGGCAGCGGCCGAACTCGGCGATGAACTCCGGGTCGGTGATGGGCGGGGTGGGCGCGGACATCCGCTCCAGGACGGACGGTGCCGGCCGGGTGGGGCCGACCACCATGGCCAGCGGCTCTTCCTTGGCGGCCGGCTGGCCCTCTGATTGGCCTGTCGAGGCCTGTGTGCTCAAGACTTCCCCTTCCTCGGGGGCCGGTGACTGCTGGTGGACGGGGCCGGACAGCAGCCCGGGCGGCAGCCTGCCGGCTGCCGCCCGGTGCTTTCGGCCGCCCCGGGATCAGGAGTGCTCGTCCTCCCACTGCGCGTAGTCCGCGCGGTAGGGGGTGAAGACGTCCAGGGCCACCGACTTCTCGATGGCGTGCACCTGGTGCTCGATCCCGCCCCTCACCACGAAGCTGTCGCCGGCGACGGCCTCGAAGTCCTCGTCACCGGCGCGCACGCGGATGTGGCCCGAGACGAGGTAGGCGAGCTGCTCGTGGGGGTGGCTGTGCAGCGGGAAGACGGAACCCTTCTCCATCACGTGCTCGACCAGCATCAGCGTGTCGTTGTGGGCGAGGACGCGTCGGGTGAGGTTGTCGAACGCCTCCCGTCCGGTGACGTCGGCGCCCTTCACGATGACGATGTCGGGGCTCTCGGAGGAGCCGTTGCTCGTGGTCATGTGTGGTCCGTCTCCTTGTCAGCGCCGCGAGTCGAACAGCGGCAGGGGGGTGATGTCCGCGTTCAGCGAGCCGTTGTCCGCCTCCGTGGTGGGGAAGTGCGCACGGTCGAAGACCTGGTGCAGGGAGGAGGTGCAGCCCTGCGGCACGGCGACGGCCACGCCGAGCTCGTCGAGCTCGGACTTGGCGGCGATGAACCGGTAGCTCTCCTGCGGCTGGAGCCGGAGCACCGACCAGGGGGTGCCGGAGGTGCTGGAACGGTTGCGCCGGTAGTAGACCTGCTTGGTCTCCGCGCTGTCGTTGCGCACCTGGACGTGCAGCGCCCGCACGTCGCCGTACCAGTCGAAGTCGGCGACGTCGAAGTCGCCGCCGGGAGGCAGTTCGTTCACGGTCGGGGGGAAGGTGGAGCCCCCGGGGATGCGCCGGATGTTGGCGTCGGCGCCGCAGTTCGTGCAGGCTCCCTCCTCGTTCACTCCGAGGAGGCGGGCGTTGAGCCCGTAGCGGGTGATCTGCAGCTCCTGGCAGTTGTGGCAGCGCGTGTTGGTCGACTCGGTGTCGTACACGTTGCCCAGGTAGACGTGGCGCAGCCCCATGTCCAGCCCCACCCGGCGGGCGGCTTCGAGCCGTTCGACGGGAGTGCGGATGGAATCGGTCATCTTGTAGTCCGGGTGGAAGCGCACGTAGTGGGTGGGCACTTCGGGGCCGAGCCGGTCGAGTACGAACTTGCCCACGTCGTAGGCGGTCTTCTCGTCGTCGCTGAGGTCGGTCACCATCAGCGTCGACACCTCGACGTGCTTGCCGGCCCGGTAGACCTGCTCCGTACCGTCGAGCACGGGCTCCAGCCAGCCCTTGGTGATCTTGCGGTAGTACTTCGGGTCGATCGACTTGATGGAGACGGAGAAGATGTCGATGACCGGGATCAGTTCCTCGATGGCCTCGGGGGAGATGAAGAAGGCCGACTTGTAGAGGTTGACGATCCCCGCTTCCTTGGCGAGGGCCGCCGTCTCCACGACGAACTCGTGCCACACCACCGGGTCGTTGTACGTCCACGAGATCACCTTGATGTCGTGGCGCTTCGCGATGTCGATGACCTCTTGCGGCGAGTAGTAGAAGACGTCCTTGTCCTCGACGTACTTGGCCTGCGACGTCTTCCAGTTGTGGCAGTAGTCGCAATTCAGCATGCACCCGATGTTGCCCATCGAGAGGATGCGGGCACCGGGCTCGTAATGGAATACGGCCTCGGTCTCGATGGTCTCCTCGGTGGCATGGACCGAACGCCCGTAGTTCAGGCTGACCAGCCGTCCGTCGCGGTTCGCCCGGACCATGCAGAATCCGTGCTGACCGGGCCTGATCTTGCAGTTCCGCGGGCTCAGGTGACATCGGACGACGTCGTCGGGGAGGCGCTCCTCAAGCCGCGCGGGGTAACCGATTTCCTGCCACTTCTTGTCTGCCATCTGCTTCTCCCTGGACTACTCGGACTGGTTGGTGACGGCGTCCCTCGACGCGGTCGGCAGCGCGGAGACGACGGGGTGGTCCACCTGCCGGGCGGGGACGCCGGCAGCTCCGCCCGGGCTGCCGATGTCGGTGGTCTCCACGAAGAAGGCGCGGTTGACCTCGGTGTAGTGCGCCCACTCGTCGGGCAGTTCATCGGCGGGGAATATGGCCTCCACCGGACAGGCCGGTTCGCAGGCGTGGCAGTCGATGCATTCGTCCGGCTGTATGTACAGGGAACGATTTCCCTCGTATATACAGTCAACCGGGCACACGTCCAGGCATGCTTTGTCCTTGATGTCGACGCAGGGTTCTGCGATCACGTAGGTCATGCGGAATACCCTATTCGTGAGAGCGGGCAGAGCTGGACGATAGAGTGAAACTCGGAAATCGACCAGATCGCTTCGGCGATATCGCTACGACAGGGGAGTGACATGAACGGGAGCGGGCGCACGAAAAGCGATGGCCCTCTGCGCATCGTAGTGCTTCAGCATGCGGGCTGGGAGGGACCGGGCACCTTCGGCCGGCTGCTCGACGAAAGCGGGGCAGCCGTTGTCCCCGTCAGGGTCGACAAAGGGGAGCAGCCGCCGGCCCTGAGGTCGGTGGACGGAATTCTCGCCATGGGCGGCCCCATGAGCGTCAACGACGATGTGCCCTGGATAGCGCCGGAGAAGGAATACATTCGCCGGGCCGTCGGCGCCGGTGTGCCCTTCTTCGGTGTGTGCCTCGGTGCCCAGCTGCTGGCCGCGAGCCTCGGGGCCCGGGTCGAGCCGGCCCGCGCACACTACGGCCTCCACCCGGTGGACATGGCGCCCGGCTCCTTCACGGACCCGCTCTTCGGCGGACTGCCCCGGAGCGTTCCCGTCTTCCAGTGGCACGGCGAGAACTTCGGCCTGCCGCCCGGTGCCGTACGGCTCGCCGGCTCCCCGGGGTGCCCCAACGAGGCGATGCGGGTGGGGGAGAGCGCCTACGGGATCCAGTTCCACCTGGAGGTCGACGAGGCGCTGCTGGGGGAGTGGCTGGCCGTACCCCGGTGCAGGGAGGAGCTGGCCGAACGGTGCGGCCCGGACGCGCCCGAGGCGGTCACCGCGGGGCTGGCGGTCGGTGCGCTGCGCGTGCAGCGGTGTGCCCGCCGGGTGTGGGGCGGGTGGATGGACCTCGTGGCGGCCCGCGGCGGCGTCTGACGCGCGCGGAGCCGCGACCGCCGCCGGCCGGCCGGCGCGTACGCCGGCCAGTGCGGGTGCGGGGGCGGGGGCGGGTCAGAGGCTCTCCTTCCTGCGCTGCTCGAGGCGGATGGACAGGCGCTGGAGGTCCTCGGCGCAGTTGAGGGCGAAGTCCGTGAGGACCTCCAGGCAGTGCGCCGGCACTTGTTCGGCGATGATCTGCCAGTGCGCCGCGGTCACGACGTGGACCTCCAGGAGGCGCAGCAGCGTACGGCCGGCCTCGGTGTAGCGCAGCGACGGGTCGGAGCGCAGCCGCTGGAGGCTGGCCTTCCAGTCGAGGCTCCGGTCCATCACGGGTACGGACTGGCGTGCGGCCGCCCGTCCCTCCGCAGCCGACGTCCGCTGGGTGATGTTGAGGAAGCGGCACGGCGGGGTGCTCTGCCCGTCCCGGGCCTCGGGTAAGTCCTCGGCGCCGCGCGGTCCGTCGCGGCCGTCGGCACCGGACCCGGCCGCACGGGCGGTGCGGACGGGGCGGGTTCTGCCGTCCAGCCCGATGCGCGCGGTCGACTGGGGAATTTCCCCAGTTGACTGGCGACGCAGGGCCCCGACCGTCTTGTGCGTCAGCCCTGCCTTCGCCGCCACCGCCCGGTCGGACCAGTGCGGATGGGCCTGCACGATGCGCAGGGCGGCGGCCTTCCGGTCGGCCAGGGTGAGGGGAAGGCCGTGCCGCACGTTGGTCTCGACCGCGAGGACGAACGCCTCCTCGGTGTCGCCGTCGAAGAACCGCGCCCGGATGGTCCGGTCGGCACGGATCTTCGCCGCTTCGAGCCGGTGCATCCCGTCTATCACCCGCATGGTCTGCCGGTGCACGAGGATGGGGGGCAGCTCCGCGCCCGTCTCCGCCAGGAGCTGGGCGTGCGTACTGCTGCTGCCCGCGCTCCGCGGCGAGTCGGCGGGGAGGACGGTGCCGATCGGGATCTCGATCACCGGCGGCTGTTGCCCGTCCGCCGGTTGGGAAGGGGTCGGTGTGATGTCCGGACAGTGCTCGCTTTCTTTCACAGACATACCTCCAGGGCTGAACTGGACTGGTGAGCCAGGAAGGACGCGCGTCAACTCAGAAGGAGTCGACCAGCCAGGAAAATGATGACCCCATTGCCGATCACCGCCGTGGCAAGCCGGCCCTTGTTGCTCGTCAGTACGCGACCGACGAGCGCTCCGCCGACGGCGAGGAGCGCCTGCCAGCTGGCGGACGCGACGAATGCGGCAACGACGAAGACGAGGCCGCCCATACGGGGCCAGTCGTCATTGCGTAGCGCCAGCACCAGCGCGGAGAAGTAGATGATGGTCAACGGGTTGAGGATAGTCAGTCCCAGAAATTGCAGGTAGACCTTCACCGGACCGGTCGCCTCGATGCGCCGCACGGAGTCCGGGTCCAATGAGCTGCGGACGGCGGTCGTCAGCCCCTTCACCGCCAGGGCGAGCAGCACGATGGCCGCGGCCCATTTCATGGGCTCGGCGACGGGTCGCAGGAGGCCGGCCAGGGCGGCCCCCGTTGACGCTGCGATGAGTGCGTAAAGGCCGTCGGCAGTAGCCGTTCCCATTGCACCGGCGAGACCGGTGCGTAAGGATGTCTGTGCAGAAAGTGTGACGATCATGACGGTAATTGCGCCCACGGGCATGGCGATGCCATAGCCGGCGAGCACGCCGGCAATCAGTATGTCGTTCATTTCTTCCCCCGATATGCCTGCAACCGGTTTCGGCATAACCGGATTGCTGGCGTTATACAACTGTTGACTCGAGAACGAGTCAAGCCCCCGTCAGGCGTGTTCGTGACCTGGTTCTCGGCGGTTTCACCCCACCGGCCGGCGGCCCCGAGCTCCCCCCGGGCCACCGCTCCCGGCGGGCGGCGGGAAGCGGGCCCCGCGCCGCGCCGCCCCGGCGCCCTCACTCGTGACTACACCGCAGGTCGTCTCCTTCGGCGGCTCGGCTCCTTCGAGCACAACCTACGCCCAGCCGCTCAGAATGGAGAACATGCGATGAACTCCCCTACGGTCGACGGGTTGCCGGACGGCGGGCAGCTGCTCGGGCCGCGCCGTGGACTCCGCAGGCGGGCCCAGGGACTCGTCATGATCGGTCCGGCGTTCGCCGCGGCCATCGCCTACGTCGACCCGGGCAACTTCGCCACCAACTTCGCGGCCGGATCCGACTTCGGCTACCGGCTGCTCTGGGTCGTCGTCACCGCCAACACGGTGGGGATGCTCGTCCAGTTCCTCTCGGCGAAACTGGGGCTGGCGACCGGGCGCAACCTCGCGCAGGCCTGCCGGGAGCGCTACCCCCGCCCCGTGGTGTGGGGCATGTGGGTCCAGGCCGAACTGGTCGCGATGGCCACCGACCTGGCCGAGGTGATCGGCGGAGCCGTCGCCCTGTCGCTGCTGTTCGACCTGCCGCTCGCGGTGGGCGGCGTACTGGTCACCGCCCTGTCCTTCGTCATCCTCGCCGTGGATGCCCGCGGCAGGCGGAAGTTCGAGGCGGTCGTCGCCGGCTGCCTCGCGTGCATCCTCATGGGCTTCGGATGGAACCTCCTGGTGGCCGGCGTCCCGCTCGGCGACGTCGCCTCCGGGCTGCTGCCGACCATGCCCGGCTCCGAGGCGCTGCTGATCGCCGGCGGCATCGTCGGTGCCACGGTCATGCCGCACGTCGTGTACCTGCATTCCGATCTGGCGCGCCGGCACAGGACCGACACCGCCGCCGGCACGGCGACCGGCAGCCTTCCGATGGTCCACGAGGACCAGCGGCGGCTCCTCTGGCAGGTACGCCTCGACGTGGTCGTCGCACTCGCCTTCGCCGGCGTGGCCAACATGGCGATGCTGGTCCTCGCCGCCCGGCTCTTCCACGGGGGGCCGGCCGGAGCCGACACCCTGGAGGGCATCCACGCCGGTCTCGGCGCCCTGCTCGGCGGCGGGGCCGCGGTGGCCTTCGCCGCCGCACTGCTCGCGTCGGGCCTGGCTTCGTCCGCCGTCGGAACCTACGCCGGCCAGGTCATCATGGCCGGGTTCCTCCGGCGCTCCGTACCGCTCGTGCTGCGCCGGCTGGTCACGGTGTCACCGGCGCTCGTCGTCCTGCTCCTGGGGATCGACCCCACGCAAGCCCTGATCTGGTCGCAGCTCACGCTGTCGTTCGGCATCCCCTTCGTCCTCATCCCCCTGGTCGGGTTCACCCGCGACAAGAAGGTGATGGGGCCGTTGGTGAACACCCGCGCCACCACGGTCGCCGCCGGCTGCCTGGCCGCGGTCGTCGTCAGCCTCAACGTGGTGCTCGCGGTCACCGTGCTCACCTCCTGACGCGCGTGCGGCTGCTCCCGGCAGACACGCCGGAGGGGGCCCCGGGGACGTGTCCCCGGGGCCCCCTCCGATGCGGGGACCGTGACCGGTCTCAGAGGCGGCCGCCCGTCAGGCGGGAGAGCGGGCCGCGCCGGCGCAGGCCCGCCCGGCGGCCGATCGCGTACGTACCACTGAGGACCGCCGCGGTGCCTCCGGCCGTGAGGGCGGTGATGGCCTTGCGGGCCCTGACCACCGTCCACACCCGTCCGAGATTGCCGAGGCTGCCCCGTACGGCGGCCGCGGCCGCCTGCGTCTTCTCGGCCAGAGGTGCGGGCAGGGCCGTGAGGCTGCCGGTCACCGATTCCCTGGCGTCCGCCGCGGAACCGGCCGCCGACCGGGCGGCCCTGGTGGCCCGCCCGCGCGTGGTCGTCCCGTTGGAGGAGGACCGGGAACCGCTGCCGTTCGTCTTGGCGTTGTCGGGCTTCTCTGATGCAGTCATGTAGCGCGTGTTGCCGGATCCGGGCCCGGTATTCGCGTTTCCTACAGGAGTTTGCCGAGGGGGCCGAGGTCGATGTTGAGGTCCTGCGGCTCCAGGCCGAAACGGGTCCGCAGCAGCTCCATGCGGTCCTCCAGGAGCATGAGGGTCAGGCCGAGCCGTTCTTCCTGGTCCTCGGTCAGGTCCCCGACCTCGACACGGCGCAGGGCCTGGCGCTCCATGAGCTGCCGCAGCAGTTCGACGACGGTCAGCACCAGACGGGCCAGGTCCCGTTCGACGGTATCGGGGTCGAGCTCGACGCGTCGCGGGGTGGTCACGCGTTCACCTGCTTCCAGGGGGAGGGCACGGCGTCGTTGACCGAGCTGATGAGGGCTTTCAGGTCGATGCGGACCAGGTCGATGTCGGCGATGCTCAGCGTGATGTCCCCGGCCAGCACCACCCCACCGGCCAGCAGCCGGTCCAGGAGGTCCACGAGGGCGACCTCTTCACCGGTCATCGCCGCTGCTCCTGCGGGTCCGCGGCGGCCTGGGCGAAGGAGTACGGGACCCACGGGCCGGTGACCTCGCTGCGCAGGCCGGGCGGCAGCCCGTCCGGCCCCGGGAGGGCGTCGAGGAAGGCCCGGCGCGCCTCGCGGGGGACGAGGTAGGCGGCGTTCAGGACGTTGGCGTCCGCGATCCCGGACAACTGCGCCTGCTGCGGGGCGTGCAGGACCGCTCCGGCAGCCCGCTCGGCCAGCCGGCGGTGGAGCTCCTCGGCGGTGCGGGCTGCCAGCCCGGCCCGCTCCTCGCGCCGGCGGCGGTCGCCGAGGCGGCGGCGCAGGTAGTCCCGCCCCGAGGCCGCCCCGGCGTCACCGCCGGGACCGGCCGCCGGGCGGGCGGGGGAGGGGCCCGCCGCCGCGGCCGGCGCGGAGTCCGCCGCGTACAGCTTCACCCCCCATTCCTCCGCACCCGCCACCCGGTCCAACGCCTCGGAGAGCCGCTCCCGCCCCTCGGCCAGCAGCCGGAGGACGCCCTCCTCGCCCCGGCACACGGTCGCCAGCCTCAGCGGCACCGTGGTGCGGGAGCCCCCGACCGCGGCCACCACCCGGTGGTGGGTCCGGGCGAGGAGGGTGAGCCGGTCCAGGTCCTCCAGCAGCCGCGGCAGGGCGGCCTCGTCGTACTCCGCCGGATCGACCGGCTCCGCGACGGCGGCCAGCACACCGTCGTCCACCACCGTGATGCCCGAGCCCGCCAGGCCCCGGACGCCCTCGGTGTCCGGGGCGGGGGCCCCGGAGGCCACGACGGTGTACACGTAGAACAGGTCCCGCTCGCTCATCCCCGCTCCTGACGTTCCTCGAGCTCCGCGACGCGCCGCCGCAGCTCCTCGTTCTCCCGGCCGAGTTCGCGGTGGCGGGCCTTGGAGGAGAGCGCCGGGTCCTGCTCCCACCAGTCGATGCCCATCTCCTTGGCGCGGTCCACCGATGCCACCACCAGGCGCAGCTTGATGGTGAGCAGCTCGATGTCGAGCAGGTTGATGCGGATGTCGCCGGCGATGACGACGCCCTTGTCGAGGACCCGTTCGAGGATGTCGGCGAGGTTGGCGCTGGAGCCGTCGTCGTAGGGACGCGGCAGGCCGGAGGGCATCGTCATGACCGGCGGCGCCCCTCGCGGCGGCCCGCCGGGGCCTCCTCGGGACCGGCCCCTTCGGGGTCGTCCTCCTCGTCGTAGGGATCCTCCTCCTCGGCCGGCTCGTAGTCCTCGTCCTCGACCTCGTCCGCGTAGTCCTCCTCCTCGTCCTGCGCGTCCGCTTCGTCCTCGAACGCCTCGTCCTCGTACGGTGCTTCGTCCTCGTACGCCTCGTCCTCGTACGCCGCCTCGTCGGCGGCGTCGTACGCCTCGTCGGCGGCCGCGTCCTCGTCGCGGGCGACGACCTCGCCGTCCTCGATCCGGCCCCGCCAGCCGTCGGGCTGCTCTCCCTCGAGGGTGAGGAACTGGGCGTAGTTCTTCAGGTCCAGACGGACCCGGCGGCCCTGGGCCCGCCACAGGTTGCCGGCCTTCTCCATCAGGCCCCGGGGGTGGTACTCGACGGCGAGCAGTACCCGGGTCAGGCCGTCCGCGAGGGCGTGGAAGGTGACCACCCCGCGCGTCGTGCCCTTGGCCCCCTCGGAGCTCCACGCGATGCGCTCGTCGGGGATCTGCTCGGTGATGTGCGCGGTCCACGAGCGGCTGGACCAGAAGATCCGGGCGTTCCAGTCGCTGGTGGTGTCACCGGTGGAGGAGGCGCTCGTGACCCCCCGCGCGAACTCCGGGAAGTCGCGGTAGCGGGTCCACTGGTTGTAGGCGTCCCGGACGTCGACCCCGACATCGACCGATTCGAGGATGACGGTGGGCCTGCCACCGCCGCCCTTGCCGTTCCGGCGCCCTAGCCGACGGCTCACGGCCCGGCCGGCCCCGTCCTTGAGGCGTCGGGCACCGACTTCCACGGCGGCACGGACGGGCCCCTTGCCCTGGGCGATCTTGCGGGCGCCGTCCAGGGCGAGGGACTTCAGCCCGGGGCTCGTGCCGTCGGCGATGTCGTTCAGGTGCGCGGCGGAGCGGCCGAGGCTCCTGCCGGCACCGACCAGGAGGCGTTCGGCCTGGGCCAGCACGTACGCCTCCAGCTCCTGCCTGACCCGGTCGGCGGCGGGGCTGTCCTTCAGCCTGGCGAGGGTCGAGTCAGCCATCGTCGCTCCCCTCGCCGCGGCTGGCCGTCCGCTTGGCCGGCCGGCGCCGGCCGGTTCCGCTCCCGCCCGACGCGTCGCCGGACGTGCCCGACGACGCCTTGCCGCCCGTGCGCCGGGCGGAGGACGCCGACCGGGACGCGGCCTTCTTCGCGGGCGCCCGCCGCGCCGGGCGGGAACCGCCTTCCGCGTCCTCGTCCTCCGGGCCCGCGTCGTCCGCCGCGTCGGCCGCGTCATCCGCGCGGGCCCGCCGCCGGGGGGCCCGGCCCTTCGCGGGCCGGGCCCCGGCCTTCTCCTCGGCCCCGTCGGGGCCGTCACCGCTGCCACCGGACGGGAGCAGCCCGTCCAGCCGGTCCTGCACGTCCCGGGTACGGGTGTGCAGCCGGTCGGCGACCGCCTCCAGCCGCCGGTCCACCAGCGCGCCCACCGCGGCCGACCCGACCCCCCGCAGGTCCTCGCTGAGCTGCTCGCGTATCTCCTTGAACTGCGGGTGGTCCTTCAGCCGGCTGCCCACGAAGGAGGCCAGGGCCTCCGCGTCGGGTTTCAGCTTCTTGCCCATGACCAGGGTTCCCACGGTGAAGGCGAGCTTCGCCTTCTTGGTCCGCCCCAGCAGGTACCCCGCACCCACGGCCAGGCCGATCGACATACGGTTGTTCATCGCGGTTGCGCCCTGCTTTCCAGTCGTGCCAGGAGCTCGTCCTCCCGGCGGTCGAACTCGGACTCGTCCATCTCGCCGGCCTCGAAAGCGGCCACCAGGCGGGCGAGTTCCCGATGGACCACGGCCGGGTCGTAGTACTGCCGCTCGGCTTCGGCGACCACCTGCTGCAGGACCCAGGCGGTTCCCCGGACCGGGGCGGCGGGCAGCAGCAGCACCTCCTTGAGGAGTCCCACGGTCACTCCGCGTCCGCGAAGCTGTAGGAGGGCAGCGGTCCCGTCACCTGCACCTGGAGGTGCTCGTGCTGGAGGTGGAGACGGCGCACCGCCTCCAGGAACTCCTCCCGCTGCTCCCGCGCCACCAGGAAGGACAGGTTCGCCAGCCAGCCCGTGCCCTCGGGGCCGTACCTCAGGCCGGCCGCGTACGGCCGCAGCGTCTGCTCGACCAGCGCGGCGTCCGCCTGCTCCTGGGCGGAGACGGCCCGGGCCACCCGCTCCCCGAACGCCAGCCGCTGCTCGTGGGTGCCGCCGCCGGCCGCCCGGTTGGCCTCGTGCAGGCTGCGCAGCTCCGGATCCGCGCTGACCACGGCGAAGAGGACCGCCTCCTCCTCGTGCGAGGCCTTGACGTTGAACTCGTCCTTGCCCTCCAGCGCCGCCAGCCGCTCCAGGTAGCGCTCCTGGCGCTCTTCGAGCACGGAGGTGACCGTGTCGTCGTCGGGGGAGACCCCGCCGAACCGCAGGGGCAGGACGGGGCCGCCCCCGCCCGCCTGGATCACCACCCGCTGATGGGCGAGCAGATCACGCCGCTTGGCCTTCAGTTCCGCGGGCGCGTCGCTGACCAGGGCCACCAGCTTCCCGGCACGCACGGTGCGCACCGGCAGCGGCGGCTCCCCGATGCCTTCGAGGGAACCGGGCAGGTTCTGCCCGGCGCGGGTGATGCCGTAGACGTACGTACTCATTCCTTCTCCTCCCGGCGGGCGGTGGTACGCCGGCTGCGGGGCCGGCTCTCGGTCTTCTCCTCGGACGCCTCGTCACGGGCCTGGCTGAAGGCGTCCGATATCGTCTGCGCGGCGCCGCTCAGAGCGCCCTTGGTCTTTCCGCGGGCCCCGGACTCGGTGACCTCGCCCACCAGGTCGGGCAGGCCCGGGCTCTTGCGCGGTCCGGCTTCCAGGTCGAGCCGGTTGCACGCCTCGGCGAACCGCAGGTAGGTGTCCACGCTCGCCACGACGACGCGCACGTCGATCTTGAGGATCTCGATGCCGACCAGGGAGACGCGCACGAAGGCGTCGATCACCAGGCCGCGGTCCAGAACCAGTTCGAGTACGTCGTACAGGCCGCTGGAACCGCCGCCAGAGGCGGCCGGTGCGGGCTGGGCAGGAACGACAGTCATAACTTCCGGATCCCTTTCGTCTTCGGGGACTGGGGCCGGGACATGGGGGGACCGCCACCTCAGCGGCGGTCCGCACGACCCCTCTCGTATCGGCGGGTGCGCCGGTAGCCGATGAGCTCGCCTTCGGCGTCGACCTCGACCTCGTAGGAGGCCAGCAGGCTCATCGTGTCCGGGACGCGCTCCAGTTCGAGCACCTCGACGGACAGGCGCCACGCACCGTCCTCGCCGCGCTCGCAGGAGCTGACCCCCTCGGCCGGCTGCGACAGCAGCTCCGAGAGCTGCTCCATCGCGGCTCTGATCACCGAGGAGGCCCTCACGCGCTGCTTGCCGCCCGCCTTCTTCTCTTCTTCGTCAGGTGCGTTGGCCATGACTTCCTCCTGGCGCGTATGTCCGTCCGTTCCGGCCTCAAACAGGACGGCCGGCACGCGGTCGGCCGTCCCGGCGTCAGGAGCGCTTCTGTTCCGCCTGGTTCGTACGAAACCCCGGCGGCCGGTGCTGCGCACCACCGCCGGGGAAACGGCGCCCGCCAGGCCGTCCGGATGAAGTGGAGCCCGGCCGGGCGGGTGGGAGCTACCGGAGACGTGTCGCGGTCCGGACGAGGTCGGCGACGGCTCTGGACCGGCTGTGCGGTGGCCAGGCGATCACGGTGGTGACTGCCGGCGCGTCCAGCACGGGCACCGCGGCCAGGTCACCGTGCAGTTGGGCTCGGCACGACTCCGGTGAGACTGCGCAGGCACGGCCGAGCGCGACGAGCTGCAACAACTGCGCGTGGTCGCGGACCTGCGGGCCCGGGCCGGGCGGGTAGGTGCCGTCGGGGTCGGGCCAGCGGGGAAGGGGCAGGCCCGGCAGCCCGGTGATGTCGGCCAAGTGCACATGGGCCCGGGCGGTGAGCGGATGCCCGGCCGGCAGGACCACGACCTGGCTCTCCGTGCTGAGCTCTTCGGTGTGGAACCCGGCCGTCGAGTCGAACGGCCGGTGCAGCAGCGCCACGTCGGCCCGGCCCTCGCGCAGGAACCGTTCCTGCTCGGCCGGACCGCACAGGATGACGTCGACGGGGACCGCGCCGGGTTCGGCGGCGTACGCGTCGAGCAGTCCCGCCAGCAGTTCCCTGGACGCGCTGGCCTTCGTGACCAGGACCAGGCCGGGGCGGCCGGTCACGGAAAGGGCGGCGCGGCGGGTCCGGCGCTCGGCGGCCTCGACCGCGTCGAGGGCCGCCCGGCCCTCGACCAACAGCACCGAGCCGGCCTCGGTCAGCGTGACGGTGCGACTGGTCCGGTCCAACAGCACGGCCCCCAGTCGGCGTTCGAGCCGCTGGATCGCCCGTGACAACGGCGGCTGCGCGATCCCGAGCCGCTGCGCGGCACGCCCGAAGTGCAGCGGAATCGGTTACGAGATCGCCGCGGGCCTGGGCGCCCTCGGCTGGAGCGTCGGCGTCGGCGCCCGCGACGACCAGCGGCGGAGCGCCGCGGTGGAGAAGCTGCGCGCCGCCGGCATCGACGCGTTCGCCGTACCGCTGGACGTGACCGACGACGCGAGCGTGACCGCCGCCGCACGGCTGATCGACCAACAGGCCGGACGCCTCGACGTGCTCGTCAACAACGCCGCCATCACAGGCGACATGCCACAGGAGCCCACCCGCATCGCCCCCGCCACCCTCCACACGGTCGTGGACACCAACGTGATCGGCGTCATCCGCGTCACCAACGCGATGCTGCCGCTGCTGCGCCGCTCCGCAGCACCCCGGATCGTCAACATGTCCAGCAGTGTCGGCTCCCTCACCCGGCAGTCGGGGCCCGCAGCCGAGCAGACGACGGGTCCGGTGTCCGCGGCGTACGCGCCGTCGAAGACGTTCCTGAACGCCGTCACCCTCCAGTACGTCCGGGAGCTGCGCGGCACGAACATCCTGATCAACGCTGGCTGCCCCGGCTACGTCGCCACCGACCTCAACGGCTTCCGCGGCGTGCGCACCCCCGAACAGGGCGCGGCGATCGCCATCACCCTCGCGACCCTGCCCGACGACGGCCCCACCGGACAGTTCTTCGACGACGCCGGCACAGTGCCCTGGTGAGGGCACGGCGGCCAGCACCCGAAAACAGGCTGATGCCGCCGCGCCCACGCCACGCTCCGGTGCCGCCACCGGCTCCCACCCCCGTGAGCCGGGGAGCGGAACCGCGAGGAGGGCCGTTGTTCGCGATCCCGCCCCGGTTCGGGGATGCCGAGCCGGTCACTCCCGCGGTGATGCGGCCCTGTTCGGCTTCAGCTCCGAACGACGGTCGTCCGGACGGCCGCGCGCAGGCGGGTCGCGGCCGCCTCGGCTTCCCGTACGACGCGGTCCGTGTCGACGTCGACCAGCCGGCCGCCGAGTTTCAGCGCCCGCCCGTCGACGAACACCGCGTCGATGTTCTCGGGCCGCCCGTTGAAGACGATCTGGCCGACCCAGTCGAAGCGCGGTGCGAAGTTCAGCGCGGCCGGATCGATGACCACCAGGTCGGCCCGTTTGCCGGGGGTCAGGGAGCCCACCCGGTCGGCGATGCCGAGGACTTCGGCCCCGCCCAGGGTGGCCATCCGCAGGACGTCCGGCACCTGCGGGAAGACACCGGCCTCGGTCGTGCGGGCGCGTTGCAGGCCGATGGCCGTCTTCATCAGCGCGTGGAAGTCGGAGCTGTCGTTGGTGCCCCCGTCCAGGCCCAGCCCGACCTTGACGCCCCGTCGGCCCAGCTCGGACAGCCGCATGATGCCGGAGGCCAGCCGCATGTTGCTGAGCGGGCAGTGGGCCGCGCGCACGTCGTGCTCGGCGATGGCGGCGATCTCCGCGTCCGTGAGGTGGATCGCGTGGTTGATCAGCAGCCGCGGTCCCAGCGCGCCGATGTCCGTGAGGACCCCGATGGGGTCGTCGGCGCGCTGCTCGGGGCGTTCCAGGACATGGGAGTTGAGCATGACCCCCAGTTCCCGGGCCGTCTCCCAGTGGGCGCGGTTGAGGTGCTCGACGGCCCGCGCCGCGTGGGTGGCGACCTGGAAGGAGGCGAGCGGTACGGGGTCGACGAGTTCCCTCTTCACCTTCGCGGGCAGCACCCCGTCGGGCGCAGGCGGGAACATCGCGTACGTGAACCGCACCCCGGTGTCGGCCAGGGCCCGTACGTAACTCTCGATGAGGTCGTACGAGAAGATGTCCACCCAGTCCACGAGCGTGGTCACGCCCGACTGGACGGCGTCGAGGGCGGCGAGCCGCACGAAGCTGTGGAGCGCCTCCGGCGTCAGGCGGCCGCGCTGGGGGTCGGTACACGCCTGGAACCAGCCGAATAAGTCCCGGTCGGTGCACCCGCCGCGGATCACGGCCTGCCAGAGGTGGTTGTGGGTGTCGACGAAGCCCGGCATGACCAGTTTGCCCGCGGCGTCCAGCACCCGGGCGCCCGGCGGCGTCTGCAGCGCCGGGCCGACGGCGGCGATGGCACCGTTGCGCATCAGGACGTCGGCGTTCTCGACGGCGCCGAGGGGACCGCTGCCGACGGCGGGGTCCATGGTCAGGACGAGGGACGCTCCGCGGAGCAGCACGGTCGGGCCGCCCGGAACGGGCGGGCGGGAGGGGCGGGGGGTGGCACCGAGCAGGAGCGGAGTGGCGGCGGCCAGGCCGAGGCCGGCGAGGAGATCGCGGCGGCTGGGGGCCGACGGCGACGTGGGGGCGGGCTGCATGGCGTGTTACCTCCCGGGGCTCAGAACGGAAGGCCCGCCCGGGCGGGACGCTGGGACGGAGCGTCGAGCGGGGGCGGGAAGTCACACGCAGCATTCCCAGCGAACGACCAGACGATAGACGTCAGCGGAAAACTTTTTCCGCTGACGTCGTGCGGTCGTGCGGGATGACGAGCCGGGTGGCCGGGGCGGCCGGCCCGGGAAGCCCTCAGCGCCGGCGTCCGGCGCGAGCGCGGCGGGGCTCCTCCTCCTGCTCCTCGTCCTCGTCCTCGTAGTCGTCCTGGTCCTGGTCCTGGTCCTCGTCCTCGTAGGCGTCCTCTTCCCGGCCGTCCTCCTGCTCCTCGTCCTCGGGGTAGTCCTCGTCCTCGTACTCCTCCTCGTCCTGGTCCAGGTCCTCGTCCTGGTACTCCTCCTCGCCGCCGGCTTCCGCGTCTTCTTCCTCCGGCTCCTCCGACTCCTCTCCTTCGGCCTCTTCCTGCTCCATCGCCTCTTCGTGGGTGACGACGACTTCGCCGTCCTGGATCTCACCGCGCCAGCCGTCGGGTTCCGCGGTGGCCAGGGTGACGAACCGGTCGAAGTTCTTCAGGTCCAGACGCATGCGCCGGCCCTGCGCGCGCCAGATGTTGCCCGTCTTCTCGAAGAGCCCCGCGGGGTAGTACTCGACCACGAGGAGGATCCGGGTCAGCGAGGGGGCGAGCTCGTGGAAGCTCACGCAGCCCCGCGTCGTCCCCTTGGGCCCCTCGGAGGTCCAGACGATCCTCTCGTCGGGGACCTGTTCCTGGACGGTGGCCTTCCAGCTGCGCGTGGAGGGGCCGACCTTGACCTTCCAGTCCGAGGTGACGTCGTCGCTCTGTGAGACGCCGCGCACGCCCTTGGCGAAGCTGCTGAAGTCCTCGTACTGCGTCCAGTGGTCGTAGGCGGTCCGCAGCGGCACGCCCACGTCGATGGACTCGACGATGTTCATCGCCTTGGCGCCGCCCTTGCGGCCCTTGCCCTTTTTCTTGCCTCCGAGCAGGTTGGAGCCGGCCTCGGTCACCTTGTCCTTGAGGTCACCGAAGGTCTGCCCGAGGACGGCTTTCACGGGGGAGTCGCCCTGCAACAGCCGCCCCCCGATGCCGAGCAGCGGGCCCCCGTTCTCCGCCACGTCCTGGAGGTTGCCGGTGAGGTCGCCGACCTTGTCCACGGCCTTGTCCGCCAGCTGTTCGGCCTGGGCGGAGAGGTAGGACCCGAGTTCCTCGAGCAGCCTGTCGAAACCCGACTGCGTGCCCTTGGCGCCCTGTTCTGTCGTGGCCATGGTTCACCTCCGCGCGGTCGGCTTGCGGCGGGCCGCTGTCTTCGTCGCGGCGGCCTTCTTCCCGGCGGGCTTGGACCCGGCGCGGCCGGCCGTGCTCTTCTTGGCCGCCGTCTTCTTGGCCCCCGACTTGGCCGCTGTCTTCTTCGCCGCCGACGGGGCCGCCGTCTTCTTGGCCGGGGCCCGGCGGGTGGCGGAGGACGGAGCCGTCCCGGCGGCCCTGCCGCCGGCCGCCTTCTTCGCCGGTGTCCGCTTCGCGGGTTCGCGCGCCGAGGTCTTCTTGGCCGGCGCGGCCTTCTTGGCGGGTGCCGCCTTCTTGGCCGGGGTCTCCTTCCGGGCCGGAGTCGCCTTCTTCGCGGGGGCCTTGCGGGCCGGGGCGCCGCGCGGAGCCGTCTTGGCCGCGCGGGTTGGGGACGGGCGGTGGGGGGCGGGCCGGCGGGGGGCCGGCGGGGCCTCTTCCTCCTCCTCGGCCTCTTCCTCCTCGGGTTCCTCTTCCTCCGCCTCCGGTTCCTCTTCCGGTTCCTCTTCCTCGGCCTCTTCCTCCAGTTCCTCCGGCTCCTGCTCTTCCTCTTCCTCTTCCTCCTCGTCCCCCTCCTCATCGGCCGCTTCGTACGGTTCCTCTTCCTCGGCTTCCTCGCCCTCGTCCTCCTCGTAGCCCTCTTCCGGCTCCTCGTACTCCTCCTCCTCGGCCTCCTCGTCGCCGCGGCCGACGCCGAGCGTACGGTCGTGGAGCGAGTCGGCGAGCTGAGACAGCTTGCGGTTCGCGGTCGCCGCGATCGCCTTGCGGCCGGCGTCCAGTGCCTCGCCCCTGATCTGCTCGCCGATCTCGGCGACCTGCGGCATCTCGCTGAGCTTCTTCATGCCCTGCATCGCGAGCTCTCGCGGGTCGAGGCCGAGGCGGCGGCCGGCGGCGTACGTCACCAGGCTGAGGGCCAAACGACCCTTTTTCGCCCGTCCCAGTACGTAGCCTCCGGCGACGGCGGCCGCCAGGGCGATCTTGGTCGTGTCCTCCATGAGCTCTTTCCCTTCACCAGGTGCGCGCGGTTGCCCCTGCCTTCGCCGGTCCGGGGGCCGCCGGTGACGCACGCTTCGTGACGGGACGCGCCGCGCACACGGTTACTAGGGGGCTGCTCTGCCTGGCGCGAGATATGCCTCGTATACGATGAAAATCTGGGTTCAGCAGGGATTGCAGCGTTTGGTCCGTGTGTGACCGGGCAGTCCAGGAGTCCGTCCCCGAGGGGAGTGGCCCATGGCCGCAGGAGAGCCGGTGCGCCGACGGCGTACGGCGGACGACGGCCGTGAGCCGGAAGCCGGGACCGCGAGGCCCCGCCGCAAGGCTCCGCCCAGCCCGGCGAGCGGACGCCGCCGCGTCACCGGGGCGGCCGCGGCCATGCGCCTGGCGTCGGAACAGCTCTCCGAGTTGCTGGGACGCGTCCCCGAGTCGGTCTCGTCCCTCCGTCCCACCGAGGAGGGCTGGGAAGCGCAGGTGGAGGTCCTGGAGCTGGAGCGCATCCCCGACACCACCAGCGTCCTGGCCAGCTACAAGGTCACGATCGACGAGGAAGGCGAGCTGATCTCCTACGAGCGGACCCGGCGGTACAGCCGGGGCATGATCGACAGGCCGGCCTGACGGGCCGGCCGCCCCTGAAGGGAAGCGGCCATGACTGTGATGCCGCAGGGCGGAAGCAGCCTCGCCAGAGGCGCAGGCGGAGGCGGCGGCACGAGCCTCTACGACGTGCTGGAACTGATCCTCGACCGCGGCCTCGTCATCGACGTGTTCGTGCGCGTCTCCCTGGTGGGGATCGAGATCCTGAAGATCGACGCACGGATCGTCGTGGCGAGCGTCGACACCTACCTGCGCTTCGCCGAAGCGTGCAACCGGCTCGACCTGGAAGCCGGCCGCAAGGCCCCCGCGCAGCTGACGGACGTCGTCGGCAACATGGTCGAGAGCGGGGCCCACGGCAAGAGCAAGGGCGCGCTCAGCGGGGCCGTGGACGCCGTGACGCAGTCCCTGACGGGCAGGTCGGACAAGGAGGAGCCGGAGGAGGAGCCCGAGGAAGAGGAAGCCCCCCGCCGCCGGCGGCCCCCCGCCCGCCGCCCCGTACGCCGCGAGAGGGAATAGGCGATGGCTCTCTACGTGTACTCGCTCGTCCCCGCCGACCACCCCTGCCGCCTGGACGGACTGACCGGCGTCGGGACCGACCCCGCGCCCCTGCGCACCATCACCGGCGGGCAGCTGCGCGCCGTGGTCAGCGACGTGGACGAGGAGATCAGGCCCCGGCGCCGGGACCTGGCCGCCCACCAGGAGGTCCAGGACCGTCTCATGGCCGACGGAACGATCCTCCCCCTCCAGTTCGGATACACCGCGCCCGACGACGTCGCCGTGGTCGAGGTGCTCCAGGAGCGGGCCGAGGAGTACCTGAACGCCTTGGAGCGGCTCGAAGGCTGCGCGGAGTACAACGTCAAGGCGTCCCAGGACGAAGAGGCGCTCCTGCGGGAGATCCTGGAGGACTCGGCCCAGGCCCGGCTGCTCAACGAGCGGATCAGGGCGGGCGACACCGACCCCCGCCTGCCGCTCCAGCTCGGGGAGCTCGTGGCCGCCGAGGTCCGCGACCGGCAGGAGGCGCTGGCCGCGGGGCTGGTCCAGGCCCTCATCCCGCTGGCCCGGGACCACAACGTCAGGGCCCCGGCCGACGGCGACATCCTGAACCTCTCCCTCCTGGTGGCCGAGGACCAGCGGGAGACCTTCGTCGAGGCCGAGGCCAGCCTGGCCCGGCAGGTCGACGGCATCGACTTCCGCTTCACGGGGCCCCTGCCCCCGTACAGCTTCGTGTAGGGCCCGGCCGCCGGCCCGCCCCGTGCGGCGGCCGGGTTGGGCGATGAGGAGGAGCGATGGGCCTGTTGAGTGGTCTCGTGACGGCGCCGCTGGCGCCCGTACGCGCCGCGATCTGGGTGGCGCAGCGGGTCGCGGACAAGGCGGCCGAGGAGTACTACGACCCCGCGCCCGTGTGGGCCGCCCTGGGCGAACTCGACAGCCGGCTCAGGAGCGGCGAGATCGACCAGGACGGCTTCGACCGCGCCGAGGAGGAACTCCTCGACCGCCTGGACGAGATCATGGAATACCGGCGGAGCCGGCCGTGACCAGCGAGGAGGCCGGGGACCGTGACTGACCCGCTTGCGAACCGGCTGGGCCCCCTGCCGACCAGGGCGACGCCGATGTCCTATCCGCCGGCCTCCTCGGGCAGCCTGGCCGACATCCTCGAACGCGTCCTGGACAAGGGCATCGTCATCGCCGGCGACATCCGCATCAACCTGCTCGACATCGAGCTGCTGACCATCAAACTGCGGATCCTCATCGCCTCGGTGGACAAGGCCAAGGAGATGGGCATCGACTGGTGGGAGTACGACCCCTCGCTCTCCTCCCGCCACAGCGGAGACCCCCTTGCGGAGGAGAACCGCCGCCTGCGGGCCGAACTGGAGGCCCTGCGGCGCGACCGTCTGGAGGCCCCCCGCACCGGTGACGCCGATCGGGGCGCGGCGGGGGAGGAGCGGACCCGGCCGCGGGCCGCCCCCAGGAGAAAGCCCTCCCCATGAACGCGGAGCCGGTCCTCACGTACGTCTACGCCGTCGCCTCGGTCACCCCGGAGCTCGCCGGCGCCGTGGCCGGCCTGCACGGCGTCGGCGGGGCCCCGGTTGCCCTCCTTGCCGCCCCCGGCGGTCCCGGCGGCGACGGCGGAGAGGGCGCCGAGGACGCCGAGGACACCGCGGCCGCCGCCTTCGTCGTCAGCCCGGTCCCCGCCTCCCACTGGAGAGAGGAAGCGCTCAAGGCGCACTTCGAGGACCTGGGCTGGCTCGAGGCCACCGCGCGGGCCCACCACCACGTCATCCAGGCCCTGATGGACCACACCACCGTCCTGCCCCTGCGGATGGCCACCCTCTACGAGGACGACGGCCGGGCCCTGGGCGCCCTGCGCGGGCAGCGCTGGAGCTTCGCCGAGCGGCTGTCCCTCCTGGCCCGCCACGCCGAGTACGGGGTCAAGGTCTACGTCCGCCCCGGCACCGCCACCCCCGCTGCCGGCACGGAACCGCCCGCCCCGCAGGCCGCCGGCCCGGGCAAGGCCTACCTCCAGGCGCGCCGAGCGCAGCACCACGCCCACGAGGACCGCTACGGCCAGGCCAGGCAGGCCGCGGAACGCATCGCGGCCACGGCGGCCCGGTACGCCACCCACGTCGTACGGCACCCCGCCCAGACGGGGTCCCTGGCCCGTGACGACAGCGGCGAGAACGTCCTCAACGACGCCTTCCTCGTCCCCGACGGCCAGGCCGACGCGTTCCGCACCGCCGTGCGCGAGGCGGGCGAGGACCTGCCGGGCGTCCGCATCGAGGTCACCGGCCCGTGGGCGCCCTATTCCTTCGCCGTGCCGCCGCCCGGCCCGGCGGAGCCCGCCGGACCGGCCGACCGGCTCCGCGGCACGTGAGCGCCATGACCCTCAGCGAACGGGACGAACCCCTGCCGGGCCGGCAGGTCGCCCTCGTCGACCTCCTCGACCGGCTGCTGGCCGGCGGCGTCGTCATCACGGGCGACGTGGTCCTGTCCATCGCGGACATCGACCTCGTACGCATCTCCCTGCGCGCCCTCATCACCTCGGTCGGCGACCCGGCCGGCCGCTCCGCCCGTGGTGGGGAGGGGCCGTGAACGCCGAGCCCCCGGCCAGGCCGCCGGCCACGCCGGACCTCACCGGCATCGGCGACACGATGGCCGACGCCTTCCGGCTCCTCCAGGCACCCCCCGGCACCCCCGGGGAGCCCCGGGCGCCGGCCCGGCGCATCCGTACGGATCCCGACACGGTCGGCGAGGACCTCCTCAAGCTCGTGCTCACCCTCGTGGAACTGCTGCGCCAGCTCATCGAACGCCAGGCCCTGCGCCGCGTGGACTCCGGGGACCTGACCGACGAGCAGGAGGAGGAACTCGGCGCCACCCTCCTCGCCCTGCACGACCGCATGACCGAGCTGTGCGCCGAACACGGTTACGCCCTGGAAGACCTCAACCTCGACCTCGGGCCCCTCGGCCCGCTCCTCCCGCCCTGAGCGGCACCGCGCCTCCGGGCACGGAAACGGCCCCTCCCGCCTGGGAGGGGCCGTTGCCATGCCCGAATCACCGCGCCCGGTCAGGGCTCCCGTCACCGTGCCGCGCGGCTGAACAGGCGGTAGACCGCCAGGAGGATGAGGGAGCCGACGATGGCGGCGATCCATGTGGAAATCTCGAAGAACCCGTCGATGGAGTCGACTCCGAAGATCACCTTGCCGAGCCAGCCGCCGAGCAGCCCGCCCGCAATACCGATCAGAATGGTGACGATGATGCCACCCGGGTCTTTTCCGGGCATCAGCATTTTGGCGATGATGCCCGCGAGCAGCCCGATCAGGATCCAAGCAATGATGCCCATGATTTCTTCTTGCCTCGCTTAGTCAGTCAAGAGTCGGTCCGGCCCCGGTCAGCGGAAGGTGTCCTTGCCCTTCTCCTTCATCTGCCTGGCCTTTCCCCGTGCTTCCAGGGCGGCGCCCTTGGCGGCCATGGTCTCCTTGCCCATCGCGTGGGCCGTCTTCTTCACGGCCATCCCGGCGACGCGTTCGAGCTGAGCCTTTGCCTTCTCACTGGCACTCATGTCATCCCTTTCGCCCGCTCCGATCCAGCCGATCAGGCGTATTACCCGGAGGTTGTCCGATAAACGCGGGACGGAAAAGATCTTCGGCGGGGTCGGCCGCGCGGCTTTCCTTCGAAGGTGCCGCACCGGGCGGCTATCGCTTGGGGGCCGGCACCAGGCGCAGGAGGAGGTGCAGGAGGGCGTCGACGCCGTCGTGGGCCGGCCCCGCGGTCGCCTGGGTGAGCAGCCGGGCCAGCGCGCGCAGCAGCGGAGGCGAGGCCATGACCCGGGGATGGAGGAGCTGCCGGTAGCCGTGCCGGGCGAACACCAGATCGGCGGCAAGGTTGCCCAGCCGGTAATAGCGGCCCCAGCGGCGGCGCAGCTCCGCCGGGTACTGGTGCAGCGCCTGTTCCCGCCGCGGCCCGGACGGCCGGGCCAGGGCCAGGGCGATGGTCTCGGCGGCCACCTCCGCGGCCTCCATGGCCTGGGCGATGCCCTCGCCGCTCCAGGGGCTGACCATGCCGGCGCTGTCCCCGACGAGCAGCAGCCCCCGGCGGTACTGCGGCCGCCGGTTCAGCCCCACGGGCAGCGGGGCGCTGCGCAGCGGCGAGTCGGCGTTCTCCTCCCGCACGCCCCAGTCCGCGGGCAGCCGGGGCAGCCAGTGCTCCATGGCCGCCCGCAGGTCCACGGGCCGGGGCCGCCCCTGCGGCAGGGCGCCGAGGCCGACGTTGACGCGCCCGTCGCCGAGCGGGAACACCCATCCGTAACCGGGCAGGTCCTGTCCCGTGCCCGGACAGCGCAGATCGGCCCACAGCTCCAGGTACGGGTCGTGCGTACGGGCCTCGCTGCGGTAGTAGCGGCGCGCCGCGGCCGCGACCGGCCGCCGTGCGTCCCGTTCGAGCCCCACGGCCAGCGCGGTCCGCGCGGACGCGCCGTCGGCCGCGACGACCAGGGGCGCCCGGTAGCGGACCGGCTCCTTGCCCGGCCCGTGGACGGCGGCCACGCCGGTGACGCATCCCGCCCGGCCGGTCAGGGGCGCCGTCACCTTCACCCCGGTGCGCACGCGCGCTCCGGCGGCACGGGCGCGAGCGGCGAGCAGCTCGTCGAAGTCGTAGCGGCTGCGGGTGAGGCCGAAGTCGGGAAGGCTGCCCAGGCGCGGCCAGTCCAGCTCGACCTGGTTGCCCTCGCACACCCACCGCATCCCGCGGTTGCGCATCCAGCCCGGTGCGTCGATGTCCACGCCCATGCGCACCAGCTGCTGCACGCCGCGCGGTGTCAGGCCGTCGCCGCACACCTTCTCCCGGGGGAAGGAGCCCTTCTCCAGCAGCAGTACGTCGACCCCCGCCCGAGCCAGGTGCACCGCGGCGGCGGAACCGGCAGGCCCCGCCCCCACCACGATGACCTGCGCCTCTTCCTCCCCGGCGCACTCGGGCGCCGGGCTGCCGTCGGGGACATCGCCGTCTGCGTCGTCACGTTGGGTGCTCACGCCACCACTATGCCGGTCGGGCGGTGCGCGGACCGTCCAGCGGGGCCGAAGCCCGGGAGGTGGCGTCCGCCGGACGGTCCGGACATGCCGGAGGCCGCCGTCCGGTGGGACGGCGGCCTCCGGGGCGGACCGGTCAGGTCAGCGTGTCCTTGGCCTTCTGTCCGGTCTGCTTGGCATCGGCGGCCTTCTGGTCGGCCTTGCCCTTGAGCGTGAGGCTCTCGTTGCCGACGGCCTTGCCGGTGGTCTCCTTGACCTTGCCCTTGACGTTCTGTCCGACGTGCTTGGCCTTCTTGCTCGTGGCCATTACCGGTCACCTCCGAATTCCTACCTGACCACTGCCCGGTATGGGGCCGCCCATGCCTGGACATCCGGCTTTCGGCAGCAGCCGGGCGGCCGCGCGGGACCCGTCAGAACACGGCGCGCACCATGCGGCGGACCGCGAGGCGCACGCCCCACCACATCAGCCGGGCACCCCAGGCGGCGAGCCGTCCCAGAATCCGGCGCTTGACGGCTCGCGGCCTCCGGCGGCCGGGCATGCCGCGCCCGCGCCACTTGTGCCTGCGGTGCCCCGGGGTAATTTCACGCCTGCCTCCGCGTGCGGCTCGGAGAAGCAGCCAAAGGAGTCGTCCTGGCCGGCGAAACAAAGCGAGAGGACGCACTGCCGATATTACCGGGGTCCGGGTCGCTGCGGCCCGATGGCCGCTCCCATGGCCCGGGTGCGCGGCGGGCCGGGGCGGTGGCGCGGTGACTGCGCGACGTCACCCGAACGCGCGCTCTCCCGCGCGCCGCGCCGGGCCCTCGGGCAGGCTGAGGTCACCTTGCGGGTTGTTCCCAGGAACGACGGCGCGGGCCCCCCGCCCCCTCGCCGCCTGCTCCCGCGCTCCGCCTTCCAGAGGAGGTCACGATGGGCTCTCTCGCGTCACGGACCTGGGAGCACGCGGTCGTCACCGGGGGTGCGGGCTTCGTCGGCTCGCACCTGTGCTCCGCCCTGATCGAGGCGGGCACCGCGGTCACCTGCGTGGACGACTTCAGCACGGGACGGCCCGAGAACGTGGCCCACCTGGCCGGCCGGCCCGGCTTCACGCTCCACGAGGCGAACGTCGCACGGCCCTTCACCGTCGAGCGGACCCCCGACCTGGTCCTCCACCTCGCCTCCCCCGCCTCTCCCGCCGACTACCTCCGGATGCCGCTGCACACGCTGGAGGCGGGCAGCCTCGGCACCCGCAACGCGCTGGAGCTCGCGCACCGCAGCGAAGCCCGGTTCCTGCTCGCCTCCACCTCCGAGGTGTACGGGGACCCGCAGGAGCACCCGCAGAACGAGCGGTACTGGGGCCACGTCAACCCCGTCGGCCCGAGGAGCGTCTACGACGAGGCGAAACGTTTCGGCGAGGCCTTCACCACGGCCCACGGCTCGGCCCTCGGCACCGACACCTGCGTGGTGCGGCTGTTCAACACCTACGGCCCGCGCATGCGCGGCTACGACGGCCGCGCCGTTCCCACCTTCATCCGCCAGGCCCTGGCCGGCGTACCGCTGACGGTCACCGGCGACGGCCTGCAGACGCGGTCGCTCTGCTACGTCGACGACACCGTCTCCGGGATCCTCGCGGCTGCCGCGCACGGCATGCCGGGGCCTGTGAACCTCGGCAACCCCGCCGAGCTCACCATGCTGGAACTGGCCCGGTGGATCATCGAACTCACCGGATCGGCCTCGGAGATCAGCTTCGTGGAACGCCCCACGGACGACCCCGCCGTGCGCTGCCCCGACATCACCCTCGCCCGGGACAAGCTCCAGTGGGAGCCGCTCGTGACGGCCGAGGAAGGGCTGCGCCGCACCATCGCCTGGTTCCGCGCCCACCCCGACCACTGACCCCCGACGCCCGGCGCGCGGCCGTCCCCCGCCCCGGCGCCGACGGCCGACGCATCCCCCAGCCGAAAGGCCCGCACCGCCATGCGCATTCTCGGCATCAACGCGCTGTTCCACGACCCCGCCGCCGCCCTCGTCATCGACGGCCGCACCGTCGCCGCCGCCGAGGAAGAGCGGTTCTCGCGCCGCAAGCACGGCAAGCGGCCCCTCCCGTTCTCCGCGTGGGAGCTGCCCGAGCAGGCCGCGGCCTGGTGCCTGCGCCGTGCCGGGCTGCGCCCGCAGGACCTGGACCTCGTCGCGTACTCCTACGACCCGGCCCTGGCGCGCCCCGCCGACGCCCTGGGCCTGCACGACCCCTGGGACCACCTGCGCCAGACGTACGCACGCGAGGCGCCGGGCTTCCTGGCCACGGCGCTTCCCGGACTCGACCCGGCCCTCGTCCGGTTCGTGCCCCACCACATGGCCCACGCCGCCTCGGGCGCGTTCGCCGCCGAGGACGCCGGCACCAGCTCCGTCCTGGTCCTCGACGGGCGCGGCGAGCGCGCCTCCCACCTCGCGGCGCGCCGGACCGGCAGCCGCCTGGAACCGCTGTACGCCCAGGACCTCCCGCACTCCCTGGGGCTCGTGTACGAGGAACTCACCGACCACCTCGGCTTCCTGAGGTCCTCCGACGAGTTCAAGGTGATGGCCCTCGCCTCCTACGGCACCCCGCGCCTGCTGCCCGAGCTGCGACGGTACGTGTACCCGACCGGGGACGGCGGCTTCCACGCCACCGGCGTCCCCTGGCACGAGTTCTGCCCGCCCCGGGGCGCGGACGAGCCATGGACCGCCGCCCACGCCGACGTCGCCGCCAGCGCCCAGGCCGTACTGGAGGAGACGCTCCTCGACCTCGCCCGATGGCTGCACGGCCGCACCCACGACGACGTCCTCACCCTCGCCGGGGGAGTGGCCCTCAACTGCGTCGCCAACTCCCGCATCGCCCGCGAGGGACCCTTCTCCCGGGTCTGGGTGCAGCCCGCCGCCGGCGACGCCGGAACGGCCCTCGGCTCGGCGCTGCTCCTCGCCGCCGGGGCGGGCGACGACCCGGAACCCATGAACGGCGCGGACCTGGGCCGCGACTGGTCCGACGCGGAGATCGGGGCCTGGCTCAAGACGGCCAACGTGCCCTTCGAGCGGCCGCCGGACATCGCCGCGACCGTCGCCGAGGCCCTCGCCGACAACGCCATCGTCGCCTGGTTCCAAGGGCGCAGCGAATACGGGCCGCGCGCCCTGGGACACCGCTCCCTGCTGGCGCACCCCGGCCACGCGGGGAACCTGGAACGCCTCAACGACGTCAAGGGCCGCGAACAGTTCCGGCCCGTGGCCCCCATGGTGCTCGCCGAGCGGGCGGCCGAGATCTTCGACGGCCCGATGCCCAGCCCGTACATGCTCTTCGTCCACGACGTGGCCGCCGACTGGCTGGAGCGGATCCCCGCCGTCGTCCACGTCGACGGGACGGCACGCATCCAGACCGTCGACCCGGAGCGCGAGCCGCTGGTGGCGCGCATGCTCACCGAGTTCGAGCGGCGCACGGGACTGCCGGTGGTCGTCAACACCAGCCTGAACACCGCCGGCAGGCCCATGGTGGACGACCCCCGCGACGCCCTGGAGTGCTTCGGCTCGTCACCCGTCGACCTGCTCGCCATCGGCCCGTACGCCGTACGGCGGGGCCCGCTGTTCCGTGACGGGGAGGGAGCGTGAGCGCGCGGACGCGGCAGCCGGAGGCCGCACCGTACGCCGTGGTGGTCCCCACCCTCGGCAGGCCGAGCCTGCGCGCCTGCCTGGCGGCCCTCGCCGCCGCCACCGCCGACGGCACCGGACCGGCGGCGGTCGTCCTCGTCCACGACCGCCGGGGCGCCCCCGCCCGGATCCCCGGCCTGGACGTACCCCCCGCGCTGCGCCCGGTGACCACCGTCGTGGCCGGCGCCGGCCGGGGCCCCGCCGCCGCCCGCAACACCGGTGCCGCGGCGGCCGGACCGGTGCCGTGGATCGTCTTCCTGGACGACGACGTGGTACCCGGCCCCTCCTGGGGCCGCGACCTGGCCCATGACCTGGCCACCGCGTCCCGCGACACGGCGGCCGTCACCGCGCGCATCGACGTGCCGCTCCCCCCGGGGCGGCGGCCCACGGACTGGGAACGCAACACCGCGGGCCTGTCCACCGCCCGCTGGATCACCGCCGACATGGCCTTCCGGCGCGAGGCGTTCGACGCGGCCGGCGGCTTCGACGAACGCTTCCCCCGGGCCTTCAGGGAGGACGCGGACCTGGCGCTGCGACTCCTCGACGGCGGCTGGACCCTGGCCCCCGGCACCCGCCGCACGACCCATCCGGTACGGCCCGCCGACCGCTGGGTCTCCGTCCGCGTGCAGGCCGGCAACGCCGACGACGTGCTGATGAACCGCCTGCACGGCCCCGGCTGGTGGGACCGGGCAGGCGCCCCCCGCGGGCGCCTGCGCGGCCACCTCGCCGTCAGCGCGGCGGCCGGCGCCGCCGCCGGCTGCGCCCTGTCCGGCAGGACCGGAGCGGCCGCCGTCTGCGCGGCCGGCTGGCTGGCCGGCACCGCCGAGTTCGCCGCGGCCCGGATCGCGCCCGGCCCCAGGAACCGCACCGAGACCCTGACGATGCTGCTGACCAGCGTGCTCATCCCGCCCGTCGCCACCTGGCACTGGCTGCGCGGGCACGTCGTGCACCGCAGGGCCCGCCCCCTCGGGCCCGCGCTCCCGCCCCGGGCGGACGCCGCTGACCCGCGCCGGACGCCGCGCGAACGGGTGCGCACGTGAAGCCCCCGCCCGGCCGACCGCGCCGCCCCGGGGCCGACGCCCGCGAAGACCCCTGGGTGTGGGACGCCCCCCGCGCGGCCCCCCGCCCCCGCGGCCGGCCGGGAAGCGCCGGCGGGCTGCCGGAGGCGGTCCTCTTCGACCGCGACGGAACCCTCGTCGTCGACGTCCCCTACAACGGCGACCCCGACCGCGTGACCCCCATGCCGGCCGCCCGCGCCGCCGTGGCGGCCCTGCGCGAGCGGGGTGTCCCGGTCGGCGTCGTCAGCAACCAGTCGGGCGTCGCCCGCGGCCTCCTGACCCGGCACCAGGTGGAATCCGTACGCCGGCGCGTCGACGCGCTGTTCGGGCCGTTCGCGGTGTGGGCGGTGTGCCCGCACGGCCCCGGCCACGGCTGCCGCTGCCGCAAACCGGCGCCCGGCCTGGTCCTCGCCGCCTGCGCCCGGCTCGGCGCCGCCCCCGCACGCACCGTCGTCGTCGGCGACATCGGCGCGGACGTACGGGCCGCCGCGGCGGCCGGAGCGCGGGGCATCCTCGTCCCGACCCCCGTCACCCGGCCCGGCGAGGTCGCCGCCGCCCCGGAGACGGCACCCGACCTCCTCGGCGCCGTCCGCCTGATCCTGGCGGCCGCCGAGCCCGTACCCCCCTGCGGAACCCCGCGATGAGCGCCCCGCGCAGCCTGGTCGTACGCCTCGACAGCGCCGGGGACGTCCTGCTGGCCGGGCCCGCCGTGCGCGCGGTGGCGGCCGGGTCCTCGCACACCACCCTGCTCTGCGGACCCCAGGGCGTCCCGGCGGCCCGGCTGCTGCCCGGCGTGGACCAGGTCCTGGTCTACGACGCCCCCTGGGTCGGCCTCGAACCGGGCCGTACCTCCCGCGAGGAGTGCGGACTGCTGGTGGACGCCCTGGCCGCGGGCCGCTTCGACCGGGGCGTGATCCTGGTGTCCTACCACCAGAGCCCGCTGCCGGCCGCCCTGCTGCTCGCCCTCGCGGGCGTGGAGCGGGTCGCCGCCGACTGCGAGGACTACCCCGGCTCCCTGCTCGACCTGAGGCACCACCGGCTGCCCGGCCGTCACGAGGCCGAGGCCGCACTCGACCTGGTCCGCGCCTTCGGCTACCGGCTGCCGCCCGGCGACGACGGCGCCCTCGGCATCCACCCGCCGCCCGACTCGACGCGGCTGACCGGCCCCGAACCGTACGTGGTGCTCCACCCGGGGGCCGCCGTGGCCTCCCGCAGGTGGAGCGCGGGCCGCGCCGCGCGCGCCGCCGCGGCCCTGCACGGGGCGGGCCACCGCGTGGTCGTCACCGGCAGCCCGGCGGAGAAGGACCTGACCGCCGAGGTGGCCGGCCGGCACGGCCTCGACCTGGGCGGCGTCACCGGCGACCTCCACGAACTCGCCGGCGTGCTCGCCGGAGCCCGGGTCGTCGTGACCGGCAACACCGGCCCCATGCACCTGGCCTGCGCCGTCGGCACCCCGGTGGTCTGCGCCTTCGCTCCCGTCGTGCCGGCCGAACGCTGGCGCCCGTACCGGGTGCCCCACGTCCTGCTCGGCGACCAGGCGGCGGCCTGCGCCGCCAGCCGGGCCCGCGACTGCCCGGTGGACGGGCACCCCTGCCTGGACGGTGTCGGCGACGGCGAGCTGCTGGCGGCCGTCGCCGGGCTCCTGGGCCCCCGCCCGTGAACGGCAGCCCGGCCCGCCCGGCGGACCCGGGCGAGAAAGACCGAGGAGCAAGCGCATGAACATCCTGCTGTGGCACGTCCACGGTTCCTGGACCACCGCCTTCGTCCAGGGGCCCCACACCTATCTCGTCCCCGTCACACCGGACCGGGGGCCCGACGGACTGGGCCGGGCCCGGACCTTCGACTGGCCGGAGTCCGTCCGCGAGGTGAGCCCCGCCGAACTGGCCGACGCCCCCGTGGACCTCGTCGTACTGCAACGGCCCCACGAGGCGGAACTCGCCGAGCGCTGGCTGCGGCGCCGCCCCGGCCGGGACGTCCCCGCCGTGTACCTGGAGCACAACGCCCCGGACGGCGCCGTACCGGACACCCGCCACCCGTGCGCCGACCGCACCGACCTGACACTGGTGCACGTCACGCACTTCAACCGGCTGTTCTGGGACAACGGCGCCACCCGCACCGAGGTCATCGAGCACGGGATCGTCGACCCGGGCCACCTCTACACGGGCGCGCTGCCCCGCGCCGCCGTCGTCGTCAACGAGCCCGTCCGCCGCGGCCGCCACACCGGCACGGACCTGCTGCCGGAGCTGGCGCGCTCCGCCCCGCTGGACGTCTTCGGCATGCGCACCGAAGGACTCGCCGCGCACCTGGGCCTGCCCCCCGACCGGTGCCGCTCCCACGAGCTGCCCCAGCGGCGGCTGCACGCGGCGATGGCGGAACGCCGCCTCTACCTGCACCCCGTGCGCTGGACCTCGCTCGGCCTGTCACTGCTGGAGGCCATGCACCTCGGCATGCCGGTCGTGGCCCTGGCCGCCACCGAAGCCGTGGAAGCGGTCCCGCCCGGCACCGGCGTCCTGTCCACCCGGCCCGAGGTACTGGCCCGGGCGGCCCGCCACTACCTCGAGGAACCGCAGGCCGCGGCCGAGGACGGCGCCCGCGCCCGCCAGGCCGCCCTCGAACGCCACGGCCTCAAACGCTTCCTGGACGACTGGGAGCGCCTGATGGCGGAGGTGCGGTCATGACGTCGTCCCCTCCACGGCCGGCCGTCCCCCTGCGCCGCCCCCGGCGGCCGCTGTCCCTCGCCCTGGTCTCCGAGCACGCGAGCCCGCTCGCGGCCCTGGGCGGGGTCGACGCGGGCGGGCAGAACGTGCACGTGGCCTGCCTGGCCGGGGCCCTCGCCGACCGCGGCCACCGCGTGACCGTCTACACCCGCCGCGACGCCCCCGACCTGCCGGACCGCACCGCCCTGCGCCCCGGCGTCACGGTGCACCATGTTCCGGCCGGCCCGGCCCGGTACCTGCCCAAGGACGAACTCCTCCCGCACATGCGGGAGTTCGCCTACTACCTCATCGGTCACTGGCTGGACGGCCCGCAGCCCGACCTGATCCACTCGCACTTCTGGATGTCGGGTCTGGCCTCCCTCACGGCCGCGCGCGAGCTGCGGCTGCCGATGCTGCACACCTACCACGCGCTGGGCACCGTCAAGAAGCGGCACCAGGGCGGCGCCGACACCAGCCCGCCGTCGCGCATCGGCCTGGAACGGGAGATCGGCATCGGCTGCGACCGGGTGGTGGCCACCTGCCGCGACGAGGTCGCCGAACTCGAACGCATGGGCGTCCCCGCCGACAAGGCCGACGTCGTCCCCTGCGGGGTGGACACCGAGAGGTTCCGCCCGGACGGTCCCGTCGCCGAACGTGGGACCCGTCACCGCCACCGCCTGCTCCAGATCGGCCGGCTGGTGCCGCGCAAGGGCGCCGCCGTCTCCGTCGCCGCGCTCGCGCGGCTGCCCGAAGCGGAACTCGTGATCGCCGGCGGCCCCGAGCCCGGCCGGCTGGACGACGACCCCGAGGTGCGCCGGCTGCGCGACCTCGCCCGCACCGCCGGGGTGGCCGACCGGGTGCGCTTCCTCGGCGCCGTCCCCTGCGCCGACGTGCCGGCCGTGCTGCGCAGCGCCGACGTCGTCCTGTGCCCCGCCGACTACGAGCCCTTCGGGATCGTGCCGCTGGAGGCGATGGCCTGCGGCCGCCCCGTCGTGGCGAGCGCCGTCGGGGGACAGCTCGACACCGTCGCCGACGGCGAGACCGGACGCCTGGTGCCGCCCGGCGACCCCGCCGCGCTGGCGGACGCCGTGGCCGGGCTGCTGGCCGACCCCGGCCTGCGCGAGGCGTACGGCGCGGCCGGCCGCCGGCGCGTGACGAGCCGGTTCGGCTGGGACCACGTCGCCGCCGCCACCGAACGGGCCTACCGGGCGACGCTCGCCCGGCACCTCACCGCGGCCGGGGCGACGTGAGCCCGGCAGCGGGCCCGCCCAGGGGGTGTCCGCACCGTCCCGCCCGTCCCGCGGCGTCCGGGACCGCACCTCGCCGCGTTGCCGGCCCCGCTCTTCGGGCGGCCGGCGCCGCGTCGCGGACACCCCGTACGCCGTGCCGTCGCCGTCCCTCCCGGCCGGTGGGGGCTGCGACGGCGCTCCCCGGCCCCCACCGAACCCGCCGGCCGTGCGGTCCCGCCCCGCGGGCGGCCCGTCCCGGGCGGCTCCGAGACCCGAAGGAGGTGGGGCACGGACCGCTCCCGCGAGCGGCCGGCCCGACGCCATGAGCCAGACCCCCGCACACGCGGCAGCGCACCAGCACTGCCAGTCGCTCCAGAACGCCCTGCAACGCCTGCGCGTCCAGGGCCTGGACCAGCTCGCCCACTGGGGCCACCGGCTCGCCGCCGTCCTGCCGGCCGGCGGCCGGCTGCTCGCCGCCGGCAACGGCGGCAGCGCGGCCCAGGCACAGCACCTGACCGCCGAACTGGTCGGGCGCTACCGCGAGGAACGCGCCGCCTACTCGGCCATCGCCCTGCACGCCGAGACCTCCAGCGTGACGGCCATCGGCAACGACTACGGCTTCGAGCACGTCTTCGCCCGCCAGGTGGCGGCGCACGGCCGCGACGGTGACGTCCTGCTGCTGCTGTCCACCTCCGGACGCAGCGCGAACCTGCTCTCCGCCGCGATGACCGCCCGGGCGGCCGGGGTGGAGGTGTGGGCGCTGACCGGCCCGTCCCCGAACGCGCTCGCGGAGGCGGCCGACCAGGCCCTGTGCATCGACGCCGACTCGGCGGCGACCGTGCAGGAGGCCCATCTGGTCGCCGTGCACCTGCTGTGCGAGTCCTTCGACGCCGCACTCGCCGGCAAGGCCCCCGCCGCCTCCGCCGGCACGGCCCCCGCCGCCGTCCGGACCGCGGGTGGGAAGTCGCCCCGGCCCGTCGTCTCCGCCCTCAGGAGGACGCCGTGAGCACTCCCGGCCCGCTGGTCGTCGTCGGGGACGTCCTCCTCGACCGTGACGTCCAGGGCGTCGTGGACCGGCTGGCGCCCGACGCCCCGGTACCCGTCGTGGACGTCACCGCCGACCTCTCCCGCCCCGGCGGCGCCGGACTGGCCGCGGCCCTGGCCGCCCGGACGGGACACGAGGTCGTCCTGGTCACCGCGCTCGGCGAGGACGGAGCCAGCGACCGGGTGCGCGAAGCGCTGCGCGGCCGGGTACGGCTCGTCGAGCTCCCGCTGGAGGGCACGCTGCCCGTGAAGACCCGGGTCCTGGCCGGCGGCCGCCCGCTGGTCCGGGTGGACCGGGGCGGCGGCGAGGTCGGCCCCGTCCCGCCGGCCGTGCGCGAGGCGCTCGCCGGGGCACACGCCGTCCTGGTGGCCGACTACGGCAGGGGCACCGCCGACGCCGTCCGGCCGCTGCTGGCCGGCGCCGCCCGGCGCGTGCCGCTGGTGTGGGACCCGCACCCGCGCGGCGGACCGCCCGTCCCCGGAGCCCGGCTGGTCACCCCGAACGCGGCCGAGGCGGCCGCGCTGTCGCCCGGCGAGGGGCACTCGCTGGGCGCGCACGCCCGGCGCGGCGCCGAGCTGGCGCAGCGCTGGAACGCCGTCTGCGTCGCCGTGACCCTGGGAGACCGCGGAGCACTGCTGACCCGCCCGGGCTCCGCGGCACCCATGCTCGTACCGGTGCCCTACCCCGCGACGGGCGACCCGTGCGGCGCCGGGGACTGCTTCGCCGCCCTCGCGGCCGTCGCGTTCGCGGAAGGCGCCCTGCCCGAGGAGGCGGTCCAGCGGGCGGTGGCCGGAGCCGCCGCGTTCGTCGCGGCGGGCGGCGCGTCCGACCCGGGCCTGTGGCGGTCCCGGGGCCAGGACGGGCCGGCGCGGCCCGGCGCGGGCGACGCGTTCGCGCTGGCCGGGAGCGTACGGGCCGGCGGCGGCACCGTGGTCGCCACGGGAGGCTGCTTCGACCTGCTGCACGCCGGCCACGTCGGCCTGCTCGACAGCGCGCGGCGGATCGGCGACTGCCTGATCGTCTGCGTCAACTCGGACGCCTCGCTGCGCCGCCTGAAGGGGCCGGGCCGCCCGCTCACCCCCCTGGAGGACCGCATGCGGGTGCTGGCGGCGCTCGGCAGCGTCGACGCCGTCGTGGCCTTCGAGGAGGACACGCCGGAGGCCCTGCTGCGCGCGCTGCGGCCCGACGTGTGGGTCAAGGGCGGCGACTACTCGGCCGACGCCCTGCCCGAGGCCGGGGTCCTGCGCGGCTGGGGCGGTCAGACCGTCGTCCTGCCCTACCTGGACGGCCGCTCCACCACCGGCCTCGCCGACCGCGCGGCACGCGCCGCCGCGAACGCCCGTACGGCTCCCTGAGCAGCGGGCGGCTCCGCCCGACGGGTGCGGGGCGCGCCACCGGCCGTACCGGAGCCGGTCAGGCGGCCGTCTCCAGCCCGGCCCGGACGGGCGCGAGGGCTTCCGGCGCCCGTACGGGCTCCACCCGGCCGGCCCCCGCGCGGCCGCGCAGGAGGTAGCCCGACACGACGGCCGCGGTCACGACCAGCCCGCCCGCCACCAGGGCGGCCCGTACGCCGGCCAGCTCCATCAGCAGCCCCAGCAGGGGCGGGGCCGCGAGGCCCCACACGGTGCGGATGCTGGACCAGGCCCCGAGGACGCGGCCCCGCATGTGGGCCGGCGGGTCGGTCTGCAGCACCGTGGACTGGGCGGTGTCCCCGACGGACTCCGCGACCGCCATGGGAAGGACGAGGACGAGGAGCACCGCCAGCGACGGGGACAGGCCGGCCAGCACCTGGAGCAGCGCCCCCGCGACGGTGAGGACACCCACCAGGCGTACGCCCGGCCGGTGCAGCCGCGCGCCGAGGACGGCGCCGATGATCCCGCCGGCGGCGAGGACCGTGGACACCTTGCTGAAGGACGCGGCGTCCCCGGCGAGCGGCCCGGTGACCAGGACGACCAGGGTGAGCGAGTAGTTGCGGCCGAACAGCGCGCTGATCCCGTTGAGCGCGGCCAGCGCCACCAGCCGCGGGCGGCGCATGAAGAAGGCCAGGCCCTCCCGGGCGCTGGAGCCCGCCCCGTCGGCCGGCCCGGACCGGGCACCCCCGGCGGGGACGGGCGCGTCCGGGGCGGCGACCGCCGCCGCCGGGCGCGCCGACCTGAGGAAGGGGATCACGCAGGCGACGAAGAGGAAGGACAGGCCGTTCGCCGCGTAGGCCGCGGACGTGCCCAGCAGACCGACGGCCACCCCGGCGAGCGCGGCACCGACCAGGCGCCCGGCGCTGTGCACGAGCGAGCCCACCCCGATCGCGGACGGCACGTCGTCCGAGGGGACGAGGTCGTTGCCGAGCAGGGCGCAGGCGGGCCCGTCGACGGTGGCGATGAGACCGGTGACGGCCGCCAGGACCAGCAGCACCGGCAGGTCGAGCCGGCCCAGCGCGACCAGCACGGCGGTGACGAGGGCCACCACGCCCAGCAGTGCCTGGCCCACGGCGGCGGTGAGCTTGCGGGGCCAGCGGTCGACGGCCGCGCCGCCCATCAGGCCGAAGAGCAGGCCGGGCGCCGCCTGGATGGAGACGGACAGACCGGTCGCGGCGGCCGAGCCGGTGATCTGGAGCACGAGCAGGTTCTGCACCGTCAGCTGCATCCACGTACCGGCGTTGGACACGAAGTTGGCGACGGCCCACCAGCGCATGCCGCGGTGGCGGAGGGACCGCCACGGCGACCGGGAAGCAGCGGCGGGGACGGCGGCAGGCAGGGCGGAAGGGGACAGGGACGCAGACACAGAAGACTTACCCCGGAGCGCGAGGGGACGGCAGGACAGGCGGGGAACGGGCCTTCCACACCGTCGGCGCGCAGCGGCGCCCTGGGGACGGGGGAATCGGTTCTGGACCATGCTGACAGACCTGCCGGGCCCGACGCGGTGACCTGCCCCACGGCCGGCACCGGTCGAGGCCCGCAGCCCTTGGGCCGCCCGGCATCCGGCGGGGCGGTGGGCTTCCTCACACGGGGCCCGCCGGGCACGCGTGCCGCCCAGCGGGCTAACCCGGCGTGCCGGGGCGGCTCCCGCTGGTGACAGTGGAACGGACGGCCGCACGGCCGGCGGGACGCCTGCGGGCGGCCCGGAGACCAGGACGGAAGGGCATGCGGATGAGCGGCGCGGCGTACACGGACCTGAGCGGCAAACGAGCGTTGGTCACCGGCGGGGCCCGCGGCCTGGGGGCCGCCATCGCGCGCCGGCTGGCCGCCGCCGGAGCCTTCGTCGTCGTGGCGGACGTACGCCAGGACCTGGCCAAGGAGCTCTGCGAGGACCTCACGGCCCAGGGCTTCGGCGCCCGGGCCGTCAGCCTGGACGTCTGCGACCCGGGGGCCGTCGCCGACGTCTTCCGGGACCTCGACGAGGCCGGCGAGCGGGTGGACGTCCTGGTCAACAACGCCGCCGTGGACGTCTCGAAGTCGGCCGAACACCTCACCGCCGAGGAGGTCTCGCGGGTGGTGACCACCAACCTCCTCGGACCGATGTACCTGTGCCTGGAGGGGTACCGGCGCATGGTCGCCCAGGGCGGCGGCCACATCGTCAACATCCTCTCCACCGCGGCCAACCGGACCTGGACGGAGGCCGGACCCTACGCGGCGAGCAAGTCCGGGCTGCGCGCGTTCACCCACACCCTCTTCAAGGAGGCCCAGCGCGACTGCGAGGGCATCGGAGTGACGGGGATCATCGCCGGCGGCATGGAGACCGCCTTCATCATGGAGCGGTTCCCCGACGCCGACACCTCGATGCTGCAGAGCCCGGAGATCGTGGCCGACACCGTGCTGTACGCCCTGTCCGTGCCGGCCGGCAGTGCCGTCGGGGAACTGGTCGTCGTACCGCGCCGGGAACCGTCCTGGCCGTGAGCGCCCGCGGCGCCGGCACCCGCCCCCGGGTGCTGGTCCTGCGGGCCCTGGGCCTCGGCGACCTGCTGACGGCGGTGCCCTGCTTGCGGGCGCTGCGCCGGAGCATGCCCGCCCACGAGATCGTGCTGGCGGCTCCCGCCCGCCTGGCCGCCGCCGTCGCCGCGACCGGCCTGGTGGACCGGCTGCTGCCGGCCGGCGCGCCCGGCCGTGCCGTACCCGCCGGGCTGGCCTGGACAGGGCCGCCGCCGGAGGTGGCCGTGGACCTGCACGGCAACGGGCCGGCGAGCCGCGGGCTCCTCCAGCGCCTGCGGCCGGACCGGCTCCTGGCCTACGGGCACCCGCACCCGCCCGGCACCGCGGCACCCGAGTGGCGCGCGGACGAGCACGAGCGCGAGCGCTGGTGCCGGCTGCTGAACTGGTACGGGATCGACGCGGACCCGGCCGACCTCCGCATCCCGCGTCCCCCCTGCCCCTCTCCCGCCCCCGGAGCGGTCGTCCTCCACCCCGGAGCGGACGCCGCCGCCCGCCGCTGGCCGCCGGAGCGCTTCGCCGCGGTGGCGCGGGCCCTGAACCGGGCGGGCCACCGGGTGGTCGTCACGGCGGGTGCGGGGGAGGGCCGGCCGGCCCGCCGGGTGGCGGCCGAAGCCGGACTGCCGCCCGGGGCGGTGCTGGGCGGTGCCGACGACGTCCCGTTCCCGCGGCTGTGCGCCCTGGTGGGCGCGGCGCGCTGCGTCGTGGTCGGCGACACCGGCCTGGCCCACCTGGCCACGGCCCTCGGCACGCCGTCCGTGGTCCTCTTCGGTCCGGTCGCCCCGCGCCTGTGGGGGCCGCCGCCCGACGCCCGGCACCGGGTCCTGTGGCACCCGGTGCCCGGCGAGGACCCGCTGCGCCCCGGCGACGCCCACGGGACCGTGCCCGACGCCCGGCTGCTGCGGATCACCGCCCAGGAGGTACTGGAGGCGGTGGAGCAGGTGCTTGACGCGGCCACCCCACCGGCGCGCTCCAGGTTCTGACGTCGAAGCCCTCCTGGCCTCGGGGCGGCCGACGGCACTGTGACGACAACCCTTAGGCCGCCACGGCGACCTCCGGCAGTGGCGAGAGGGCCGCCACCGCCCGGAGGGCGTCGGCGTGGACGCGCGGCGCGCAGCCCGCGGCGCCGACTTCCGCTTCCAGGGCCCGGCGTGCTTCCGCACCGGGGGCGGCCACGGCGAACGGCACGTCCGCGTCGGCGCACATGCGGGACGCCCGGACCACGGTGCTCACGGCCGCGCTGCTCACGGCGCCGTCCGACAGCTCCAGCACGACGGGACAGGAGCGGTGCGCGGCCAGCAGACCGTCGATCGCCCAGGCGGCCGCGGCGCGGCCGTCGATGTCGAGGTCGGCTTGCAGACGGACGATCAGTACACCGCTGTCGGTCACCTTCACGGGCAGCACGGGCACTCCTTCTCTACGCCAGAGCCGATGTTGTGTAGCGCTCGACTGCCCCCGCCCCGCCGTCATATGCGCGCGGGTGTTCGCTTCGGCTCGCGGGCGGGGGCGGGCCGCCGGTCAGAGGTCGCCGGGGTCCCGCCGCTCCAGCGGTTCGAGCGCCGGGCCCTGGAGGACCGCGCCGTCGACGTCGAAGCGGGAGCCGTGGCAGGGGCATTCCCAGGTCCGTTCGGCGTTGTTGAAGGCGACGAGGCAGCCCATGTGGGTGCAGACGGCGGACACGGCGTGCAGTCCGCCCCGGTCGTCGCGGTGGACGGCGCAGGGCTTGCCGCCGACCCGGACGACGGTCCCCCCGCCGGGCCGCAGTTCGTCCACGGGGCCCCCGGTGCCCTCGCCCCACGTGTCCAGGCGGTCCTTGACGAAGTGCTTCCCGGTCTCCCACTGCGCCTTCAGCAGCGCGGGCGCCGAGCGGACCGCGGGGCCGAACCGGCCCGGGTCGTAGAGGCCCTCCCACCGCTCCCCGGTGCCGGCGACGAGGGACGCGATGAGCTGCCCGGCCAGGACGCCGCCCGTCATGCCCCACCCGGCGAAGCCCGTGGCCGCGTAGACGTTCCCGCCGGCGGTGGGCAGGGCGCCGATGAGGGGGAGGGTGTCGGTGGAGCTGTTGTCCTGGGCCGCCCAGCGGTGGGTGACCGTCACGCCGGGGAAATGCCGTTCGGTCCAGCCGAGCAGGCGCTCGTAGCCGGCTTCCGTGTCCTCGCCGGTGCCGGGGGCGAAGGCCTCACCCGTGACGATCAGGAGCCGGCGGCCGTCCCCGAGGGGCGCGGTGCGCACGGACCGCTTCCCGCCCTCCTCGGTGATGTACATGCCGTCGGGGTCCCGGTCGGCGGGCAGCGGACCGGCGACGACCAGGTCGCGGTGCTGGGTGAGCCGGGCGGCCAGCACCCCGTGGTCGAACAGCGGGTGATGGGTGGCCACGACCACGTGGCGGGCCGTGACGGTGGTCCCGGACGCGGTGGTGACCCGGCACGGATCGCCGCCGTCCACGTCCGTGACCCGGGTGCCCTCGTACACCCGGCCGCCGTGCGCGACCAGGTCGTCGACCAGGGCCCGCAGGTAGGCGAGGGGATGGAACTGCGCCTGGTTCTCGACCCTGACCGCACCCGCCACGGGGTACGGCAGCCCGGTCTCGGTGACGAAGGAGGCCTCGAGCCCCGCCGCCCGGGCGGCCTCGGCCTCGGCGCGCAGGCCCTCGACCCCGTCGGGCCGCTCGCAGTAGGTGAGGGCCGGACGGCGTTCGAGCCCGCAGTCGACGCCGAGGCCCTCGGCCACCGTGAGGACGTGGCGCAGCGCGGCGCTCTGGGACGCCGCGTACAGGCGGGCGGCGTCCTCGCCGTGCCGGGAGCGCAGCGTGTCGTAGACGGCGGTGTGCAGGGCGGTGAGCTTGCCGGTAGTGTGGCCCGTCACCCCGCTCGCGAGGCGGTCCGCCTCCAGCAGGACGACGCCGCGCCCCGCCCGGGCGAGTTCCCAGGCCGTGCTGATGCCGGCGATGCCGCCGCCCACCACCACCGTGTCCGCCTCGGTGGGGGCCGTCAGCGGCGCGAAGTCGGGGAAGCCGGCCGTCTGCATCCAGTAGGACCGGTCCGGGGTGTCGAGTGCGTTCATATCCGGCGACTGCCCGTGGTGCGGGCATCGATGCGGGCCGGGACGGGGCGCGTGCGCGGGTCCCCCGCCGTCAGCGGTGCAGCCGCGCCGCCCAGTCCTGCGGGACGCGGTCCGCCGGGCCCGGGGCGGGCTGGTCCGCGGGGTGGCCCAGGGGCGGCGCCAGCTCGGGGCCCGACTCGTACAGGGCGTTGGCGGCGTAGTCCCAGAACCACTCCTCGCCCGGCTCGAAGCTCCTCACCAGGGGGTGGCCGGTGGACTTCCAGTGGGCGGTGGCGTGCCGGCCCGGCGAGGAGTCGCAGCAGCCGATGTGGCCGCACCGGGCGCAGCGGCGCAGGTGGAACCACCAGCCGCCCACCGCGTCGCAGTCGGCGCAGCCGGTGCCGGTGGGGGCGGCGCCCGGGTCGATGCCGTCGGTGCCTTCGATGCCGGTCATGCGGTCTCCTCTGCGGTGTCCGGTGCGGTCAGCGGCAGCAGCACCTGGAAACGGGTGTCGCCCGGTATGGACTGGACCTCCAGGCTGCCGTGGTGCTTGTCGACCACGATCCGCCAGGAGATGTCCAGGCCGAGGCCGGTGCCCTCGCCGACCGGTTTGGTGGTGAAGAAGGGGTCGAAGATGCGGCCGCGGATGTCCGGCGGGATCCCGTGCCCGGTGTCGCGGAACTCCACCAGCAGCCGGTCGCCCTCGCGCGCCGTGCGGACCGTCAGCGTGCCCTCGCCGCCGGTGCCGGCGATGGCGGACACGGCGTTGTCGATGAGGTTGGTCCACACCTGGTTGAGCTCCGCCGGATAGGCGGGCACGTCCGGCACGGAGCGGTCGTACTCCTTGACCACCCGCACGCCGGGACCGATCTTGCCGGACAGCATCAGCAGGGTGCTGTCGAGGAGTTCGTGGACGTCGACGGTCCGGTGCGGGGCGCGGTCGAGCTGCGCGTACTGCTTCGCCGCGTCCACGAGGTGGGAGATGCGGGTGGTGGACTCGTCGATCTCGTCCATCAGGAGCTCGGTCTCGACCGTGTAGGCGAGCCAGCCGATCGCCGCCGGCAGCAGGTCCTGCGCCACCGCCGCCGCGACCTGCTCCAGCCATTGCGTGTCCAGACCGGCCTGTACGAAGACCGGTGCGATCCGCCAGCCCTCGGGGAAGCCGTGGTCCTCCAGCCAGTCGGCCAGCTCGTCCTCCCGGTCGGAGGCCTCCAGCGGGCTCAGCGCCGGTGCCTTCGCGACCCGTTCGACGGTGCGCTCCTGGATCTCGATGAGGTCGGCGATCGCCTCGCGCGCGTACTGGCCCTGGGAGATGTGGGCCAGCTTGTGGCGCATCTTGCCGACCCGTTCCCGCAGTGTCGCGGTGGCCCGGACGGCCGCCGCGGCCGGGTTGTTCAGCTCGTGGGTGAGACCGGCGGACAACGAGCCGAGCGCCAGCAGCCGTTCGCGCTGCCCGATCGCCCGCTGGGTGTTCTGCGCGCCGAAGAAGAGGCCCTCCAGCAGGTGGGCCGCCATCGGGAACCACTCCCGCATGACGTCCGCGAACGAGCGGGCGGGCAGGACGAAGAACCGCGTCGGCTCCGTCACCCGCATCGAGTGGGTGTACGTCTGCGGTACGCGCTCGCCCAGGTACGCCTGCATGGCGCCCGCGTACACGCCGCGCTGGGAGGTGCGGCTGACCTCGACGTCGGCGCCGCCGACCCGGCGGGACAGCACGACGGTGCCCTCGATCATCACGTAGAAGCAGGTGGCGGGGTCGCCCTCGGTGTACACGGGCCCGGCTTCGAACCGCTCCACCCGCCCCTCGGCGCACAGCCGCCCGAGCTGCTCCGGGGAGAGCTTCTCGAACAGGAACAGCGAGGCGACCTCCTGCGGGCCGCAGGGCATCACCTGCCCGGGCCGCCCGCTCACGACTGCTCCAGGTACCGGTGGACGAGCATGACGGCCATGGCTCCCTCTCCGACGGCGGACGCGACGCGCTTCGCGGACTGGGCGCGGGCGTCGCCCGCCACGAACACGCCGGGAACGTTGGTCTCCAGGTGGTACGGCGGCCGGTCCAGCTCCCACTCGGCCGGCGGGCGCCCGTCCGGCGTCAGGTCCGGCCCGGCCAGGATGAAGCCGTGCTCGTCGCGCAGGACCGTGCCGTCCAGCCAGTCGGTCAGCGGGGCCGCGCCGATGAAGACGAACATCCACTGGCAGTCGACGCGTTCGCTCGCACCGCTGTCCACGTCCCGCAGCGTCACCTGCTCCAGGTGCCCGTCACCGTGCGCCGCCCCGACCACGGTCCGGGTCCGCACCGTGATGTTCGGCGCCTCCTCGATCTGCTGGACGAGGTAGTACGACATGGACGCCGTCAGCGACCGGCCGCGTACCAGCAGGGTCACCGACCTCGCTCCCCGCGCCAGGTACATCGCCGCCTGCCCGGCCGAGTTGGCCCCGCCCACGACGTACACGTCCTGCCCCAGGCAGGAGGAGGCCTCGGTGAGCGACGAGCCGTAGTACACCCCGCAGCCGGTCAGGTCGTCGCAGCCCGGCGCCCCCAGCTGCCGGTACGAGACGCCGGTCGCCAGGATGACGCTGTGCGCGGCGACCGCCGAGCCGTCGGAGAAGCGGACCACCCGGGCCGGGCCGCTGACCTCCAGCCCCGTCACCTCGCGGGCCGTCAGGATCTCGGCGCCGAACCGGGCCGCCTGGCGGCGCGCGCGCTCCGTGAGCTGCGCGCCGGAGACGCCGTCCGGGAAGCCGAGGTAGTTCTCGATGCGGGAGCTCTGGCCGGCCTGCCCGCCGGTCGCCGACCGCTCGACCAGGACGGTGCGCAGCCCCTCGGAGGCCCCGTACACCGCCGCTCCGAGCCCGGCCGGGCCGCCGCCGATGACGACGAGGTCGTAGAAGTCGGCGGCCGGGGTCGTCGCGAGCCCCACCCGGGCGGCCAGTTCGGCCGGCTCCGGTTCGAGGAGCGCGGCGCCCTCCGCCGTGACCACCAGGGGCAGCCGCCGGCCGTCGGCGCCCGCCGCCTCCAGCAGCCGCCGCCCTTCGGGCTCGTCGGAGGAGTACCAGCGGTACGGCACCTGGTTGCGGGCCAGGAACTCCCGTACGTGCGAGGAGCGCGCCGACCAGCGGTGGCCGACCACCTTGGTGGCGGGGACCGGCCGGTGGTCGCTGGAGCGCCACGCCGTGAGGAGGTCGTCCAGGACCGGGTAGAGCTTCTCCTCGGGCGGGTCCCAGGGCTTGAGCAGGTAGTGGTCGAGGTCGACCACGTTGATCGCGTCGATCGCGGCGTTCGTGTCGGCGTACGCGGTCAGCAGCACCCGCCGCGCGCCCGGGTAGACGTGCAGGGCCCGTTCGAGGAACTCGATGCCGTTCATCTGCGGCATGCGGTAGTCGGCGAGGATCACCGCCACCGGGTCGCCCCGCAGTTTCAGCTCGTGCAACGCCTCCAGCGCCGACTCGCCGGACTCGGCGCGTACGATCCGGTACCCGCCGCCGTAGCGGCGCCGCAGGTCACGGGCGATGGCACGGGAGACGCCCGGGTCGTCGTCCACGGTCAGGATGACGGTCCGGGCTGTCTCGACGGCCTGGGCCATGGGTCTGCGCCCCGGATGCTCCGGGCGGGCGGCGGGGCGTCCGCCGCCCGCGCCGGTCAGCGCGCCTTGCCGCCGCCGTGGGGCTCCTGCGGGTCCACGCCGGTCACGGCCGACGCGTCCCGGGTGCCGCTGGGGCGCCTGGAACGGCCCTTGGGGCCGGTGTCGTGCATGCCGTCCTTGCCGTCGCCGGACTTGCCCTGGTCCTCACCGCGCCGGGTGGTGCTCTCCACGGGCTTGCCGTGCGGGTTGCCCGCTTCCTCCTTGGACTTCGCGCGGCCCGGCCCCTTCTCGGGGGCGTACTCGTCCGGGTGGAAGGAACGGTGGGCGCTCGGGTTGTCCTGCTGCCGGGTCTCGTCGACGTCCGGCGACCAGCCGTGCTGCTTGCGGCCCGGGTGCGGGCTGGGGCCTTCCCCGTGCCGCGGATGGGATGAGGGTTCCGGTTGCTTGGCCATGGCTCTGCTCGCCCGCCCTTCGGGTCGCGTACATGCATGCAGGCCCCCGCTTCTCCTCCGTGGAGAACCTCTTCCAGCGTAGGCACCTTTGCGTCCCGGCGCCGTCACCGGCGTCCGCGCGGGGGAGCCTCCGTACCGGAGCGTGAAGGAGGGCCCCGGGCTTAAGGAGCCGACGCGCGGGCAGGCGCCCCAGGAGTCGATCGCCCGGCGGCCGGACCGAACGGCCCAGGTCGCGGGGCACGGGAGCGAAGAACCATGGTGGATGTGACAGGGCCCTCGGCAGTGAGGGCGGTCCTACGAGGAACGCCCCTGCGGGGCGTCGGAACGGGGGGTGCCCCATGTGCGGTCTGAGCGGAGAGGTGCGCTTCGACGGCGGCCGGCCCGACCTCGCGGCCGTGGAACGCATGACCGACGTGATGGAGCCGCGAGGTCCGGACGGCAGAGGGGCCTGGTCGCAGGGTGCGGTCGCCCTCGGCCACCGCAGGCTGAAGATCATCGACCTGTCGGAGCGGGGCGCGCAGCCCATGACCGACACCCGGCTGGGCCTCACGGCCGTGTTCAACGGGTGCATCTACAACCACCGCGAGGTGCGCGGCCGGCTCGAAGGCCTCGGACACCGCTTCTTCTCGGAGTCCGACACCGAGGTGCTGGTACGGGCCTACGCCGAATGGGGCCTCGAGTGCGTCGACAGCCTCGTCGGCATGTTCGCCTTCGCCGTCGTCGAGCACCGCACGGGCCGCGTCGTCCTGGGCCGCGACCGCCTGGGCATCAAGCCCCTCTACGTCACCGAGGACGGCGAGCGCCTGCGCTTCGCCTCCACCCTGCCGGCCCTGCTGGCGGGCGGCGGGGTCGACACGTCCCTGGACCCGGTCGCGCTCCACCAGTACATGACCTGGCACGGCACCGTCCCGGCGCCCAGGACCGTACTGGCCGGAGTGCGCAAGATCCCGCCGGCCACCCTCCGGGTCGTGGAGCCGGACGGCAGCCACCGGGACCACTGCTACTGGCAGCCGTCCTACACCCGCCACTCCGACATCGGCGAGGACCCGGCGCTGTGGCGGGAGGCGGTCCACGAGGCGCTGCGCACGGCGGTGCGGCGGCGCACGGTCGCGGACGTCCCGGTCGGCGTGCTGCTCTCGGGCGGCCTGGACTCCAGCCTCATCGTGGCCATGCTGGCCGAGGAGGGGCGGGAGGACGTGCCGACCTTCGCGATGGGCTTCGAGTCGGTCAACGGCGAGGAGGGCGACGAGTTCCGCTACTCCGACCTCGTCTCCCGTACCTTCGGGACCGACCACCAGAAGTTCATGATCCCGTCCGACCGGCTCGCGACCGCACTGGACGGGGCGATCGGCGCCATGAACGAGCCGATGGTCAGCCATGACACGGTGGCGTTCCACCTGCTGTCCGAGCAGGTCGCCAAGGACGTCAAGGTGGTGCTCTGCGGCCAGGGGGCGGACGAGGTGTTCGCCGGCTACCACTGGTACCCACCGATCGCCGCGGCCACCCGGCAGGGCGCGGCCGCGGCGTACGCCGACGCGTACTTCGACCGGACGCACGAGGAGCTCCTCGCCATGCTGCATCCGGGCGCCGCGGCGGCCCGGGACGCCTCCACGGAGTTCGTCCGCGCCCACATGGCCGCCCCCGGCGCCGACACCGCGCTGGACGCGGCCCTGCGGATGGACGTCCACGCCCTGATGGCCGACGACCCGGTCAAGCGGGTCGACAACATGACGATGGACTGGGGCCTGGAGGCGAGGGTGCCGTTCCTGGACCACGAGCTGGTCGAACTCGCCGCCGCCTGCCCGCCCGCGCTCAAACTGGAACAGGGCGGCAAGGCCGTGCTCAAGGACATCGGCCGCAAGATCCTGCCCGCCGAGGTCGTGGACCGGCCCAAGGGCTACTTCCCCGTCCCCGGCGTCCGCAACATGGCCGAACCGGTGCTGGCCCGCGTACGGGAGGCCCTGACGGCCCCGGAGGCCCGCCGGCGCGGGATCTTCGACCAGCGGCACGTGGACGCGATGCTGGCGGAACCGGACCGGTACCGCGCGAGGCGCGGAGCCAGCACCCTCTGGCAGGTGGCTTCGCTGGAGATCTGGTTGCAGCTGCACGGCGTCCGCTGACCCGCGCGCCCGGCCTCCGCCGGTCCGCGGCTCCCGCCGGGGAAGCCGGCGGCGGGCCGCGGGCCGCGGGCCGGGAGCGGGAACGCGCGCGAGAGTGCCGAGAAGGGCGCCGAGAGGCGCAGAGAGGCGGAGAGAGGCGGCCATGCCCCTGGATCACACGATGGCCACGGCCCACCCGGCCGGCGCACCACAGACCCCCGTACCGGCACCCGCACCCGTCCACGTGCCGGACGACCACCATGCCGACCCGCCGACCCTCCTCACCGCCCACGGCTGCTGGTACCCCGCCGCGGACCCCACGGGCGAGCACGTGGCGTTCATCTGCGACCGGGCCGGCGTCCCCCAGCTGTGGTGCGGGCCCGCCCGCAGCGCCGAGGCGCACGTCCTCGACGCCGACCCGGACCCGGTGACCGAGGTGTCGTGGTCCCCCGACGGGCGCTGGATCGCGTACACCTCGGCCCCCGGAGGCGGCGAGCACACCCGCGTCCTCGTGGTGCGCCCCGACGGGACGGACCGGCGCGTGCTCGCCGGCGCGGAGGCGGGCGGCTCCGCGCACCTCGGCTGCTGGTCCCGTGACGGCTCCGCGCTCGCCGTCACGGTCGCCTGGTCGCCCGGTGCGGCGGCCGAGCACACCGGCCCCGGCCACCTCTCGCAGGACGCGGCCGGGGAACTGGCGACGTCCGCGGCCGCCGCGGCGGCTCCCGCGGCGGCGTGGACCGAGCGCGGGGGAGCCGCCACCCTGCTCGGCGGCGGCACGGCCCGGACGCCCCGGCGGGGAACGGCGCCGAGCGGCGGACTGGCCGCCTACCTCGTCGACCCGGACGGTACGAACGCCCCGGTCCTGCTGTTCAGCGAAACCGGAGCCGCCTCCCTGCGGGTCTGCGACACGAGCGCTGACGGCAGGCTCGCACTGGTGCGCCGCGGCCCCCGCGGGCACCGCGAGGCCCTCGTACTGGACACCGCCTCGGGACGCACCACCTTCGCCCTGCGCGTGGCCGACGGGGACCCCTGGATCGGGCGGTTCTCCCCGGACGCCCGCAGCCTGTGGCTGCGCAGCGACGCGGAACGCGAGTTCGCGGCCCTCCTCACGGTCCGGCTGGACGAGGACGGCACCTCCCGGGGCACCTCCGTCGCCGCCGAACGCCCGGGCACCGCCCTCGACCTGCTGGCCCTCCCCGACCACGGGCGGTGGGGCCTGCTCGCCTGGAACGTCCACGGCGCCAGCGAGCTGGAGAGCCTCGCCCTGCCCGCCACCGACGCCGGGGGCGACTCCACACCGCCCCACGGCCCCGACCTGCCCCACGAGGTGGTGACCCGGATGGCCGTGGTGGGCGGCGGAACGGTGTTCGCGGCCCTGTCCGGCTCGCAGCGGCGGCCCGGCATCTGGGAACTGGCCGGCGCCCCATTGCGCACCCCCTGGACCGCGCGGGACGACGAGGCGGCCCCGCCCGGGCGGCCGCCCGTACGCCCCGCCCCGGTGCGCTGCCGCGCCCGCGACGGGCTGATGCTGGGCGGCTGGTACTACCGGACCCCGGACCGCGATCCGGGCCGGCCGGCCCCGTGCGTGATCCACCTCCACGGGGGACCGGAGGAACAGGAACGCCCGGTGTTCAACCCCCTCTACCACGAGCTCCTCGGCCGCGGCCTGGACGTCTTCGCCCCCGACGTCCGCGGTTCGTCCGGCTGGGGACGGTCCTTCGTCGACGCCGACCTCGGCGCCGGCCGGTTCGCGGCGATCGAGGACGTCGCCGACTGCGCGGCCCACGTGGTCTCCCTCGGGTACGCCGACCCCCTGCGGCTGGGCGTCATGGGCCGCTCGTACGGCGGCTACCTCACGATGGCCTCGCTGGTATGGCACCCGGACCTGTTCCGCACCGGGGTGGCCGTGTGCGGGATGTCGGACTTCGCCACGTTCTTCGCCGGCACCGAACCGTGGATCGCGCAGTCCGCGGCCGCCAAGTACGGCCATCCCGAACACGACCGGGAGCTGCTGCGGGCCCTGTCCCCCATGAGCCGCGTCCACGAGCTGCGCACGCCCGTCCTGGCGGTCCACGGCGAGCACGACACCAACGTCCCGCCGACGGAGTCGGAGCAGTTCGTCCGCGCGGCCCGGGAGCGCGGCCTGCCCGCGGAGATGCTGGTGCTGCGCAATGAGGGCCACGAGTTCCTGCGGGCGGACAACCGCCGCACCTACCGCCGTGCCGCCGCGCAGTGGCTGGAGCGCCACCTCGGGAACGCCGCGCCCTGACGGCCGGCCGCGCACGTGCCCGACGCCCCGCCGGGTCCGGCCGCGCAGCGCGGCCGGAC
>NZ_JBEZKZ010000011.1:0-122920 GCF_040651895.1 Streptomyces sp. NPDC048352 | reverse complement strand
CCTCGGGGGGTCCCCCCGTGGTGGCGGCCATGGTCGGCGGGCACCCCCCGCTCTCGGGGGGTGTCGCCCTCGTCGGCGCGCCCGACGCCTGGGCAGGCGGGACTTCGCGGACACCCCGGAGTGCCCGACCGCGTCAGCCGGCCTCGGGGGCGGTGAGCAGCTCGCCGTCGAGGACGGTGACGGCGCGGCCCGTCAGGAGCGTGCGGTCGCCCGCCAGCGTCACCCGGACCAGGCCCGTGCGGGCCCCGCCCTGCAGGCCGGTCATCTCGGTGCGGCCCAGCCGGGCGGCCCAGAACGGGGCGAGGGCGGTGTGGGCGCTTCCCGTCACCGGGTCCTCGTCGATGCCGAGGGCGGGGAAGAAGCCGCGGCTGACGAAGTCGTAGCCGCGGGAGGGGTCCTCGGCCGGCGCGGTGGCGATCACCCCGCGGCGGGAGTACGCGCGCAGGGCCGCGTGATCGGGCGCCAGTTCCCGTACGGTCCGCTCGTCCGCCAGCTCCACCAGCAGATCGCCGATGTGCTCGGCGGTGTCGTGGAACGACCTGGCCTCGGCGCCCAGGGCGCGGCTGACCTCGGGGACCGGCTCCAGCGGGGTCAGCGAGGAGGTGGGGAAGTCCATCGTGACGGTGCCGTCCCCGTCGATCCGTGCCGTGAGGATCCCGCAGCGTGCGCTGAAGCGGATCAGCCCCTGGGCGAGCCCGCCGGTGGCCAGTACGTGCGCGGTGGCGAGGGTGGCGTGGCCGCACATGTCGACCTCGGCGGCCGGGGTGAACCAGCGCAGCGCCCAGTCGGCGTCGCCGCCGGGCGGCAGGGGGTGGGCGAACGCGGTTTCGGAGAGGTTCACCTCGGCGGCGACCTGCTGGAGCCAGGCGTCCGGGGGGAAACCGCCGTCGAGGAGCAGGACTGCTGCGGGGTTCCCGTGGAAGGGGCGGTCGGTGAAGGCGTCGACGATTCGGATGCGCATGGGCCGACCGTAGGTCGCTCCCCGAACCCCCGACAAAGGCCAATCCGGGGTGACTGGACTGGTCGTGACCTGTCGCAGTGCAGGTGGACCGATTCAAGCTCAGCATCTGCCCAAGCACACGCGGTTCGAGGACGTCGGGCCAGTCGAGTTCGTTTCGAGGTTGTCGTGGTCGCTGCCGCGCCGAACAAGGCCGCGGCATGCCGGTAGTCACGCCCGTGCCGTACCGGGCGGCGTCGGCGGTATGCCCGGTGCGGGAAGAGCAAGAACACGGGCAAGGGCGGCCGTCACAGGAACGGAGTGGTCAGGCAGGTGCTCGGAAGTCCAGACCGTTGCTGCCGCGAGAAACTCGGTCAGGTCGTGCTGTGCGCCGGCGAGCAGTCGGCGGAGCTCGATGACTGACAGTTCGATCACCGGACTGTCAGTCCGGTCGGTGTCGATGGTGAGGCGGATGGTATCCCCGTGGCGCTCGGCCAGCGACGGCTGCGGATCGTGGCCGTACCCGATGATGTCGCTGCCGTCGAGGACCCGGTACCAGTCGTGCCAGTCCTCCAGCCCGTCACAGCAGCCGGGCGAGAAGGCGATGCCTGTGGAGATGTCGGTGACGCGCAGGCCGCCCGCTGCGTAGGGGTTGTCGAGGTTCAGGAGTCCGTGGAGGAAGCCGCTGAGAGGCTCGGTCGGCCGGGGTGGGAGGTCGCCGTCGTCTGCGGGGTCCACGTCATTGCAGGCGGCGATGCGCATGAGCGCCGTCCCGATCTCGGCAGGTGAGAGATCACCGGTGAGCGGCAGAAGACTGAACCGTTCGGTCTCGGCGACAGCCCAGAGGTCGAAGCCATCGGGGGTGTTCATCTCAAGGACGGGCTGCATCACGATCACCTGGCGAAGTGTTCCTCATCCGTCATCTGATCCCACCTTCCGATTACGCCGGGCATCCTCCTTCGCCGCACGCATCCCAGACTGTAGGCCGTCCGAATGTCGGAGATAGTTTCCGATATATCGTTGACCTATCTCGATGGGTCAGCGATAGTGAAGGAGTCGAAACGACGACTGGCATGACGGACATGGCAGAGATGACGAAAGGAGCGCAGTGATGCGTTCACACGGACACCACGACCACGGACACGAGCACGGACGGGGTCACGGCCACTGCGGGCCGGATCGTCGGGAGGAGTTCAGGGGGCTGCGTGCCGCCTTCGGGCCGTTCGGGCCGCCCTTCGGGGGCGGGCCCTTCGGCGGTCGGGGCGGGCGCGGCGGACCGCGCGGGCGGGCCCGGCGGGGTGACGTACGCGCCTCGATCCTGGCCCTGCTCGCCGACCGGCCGATGCACGGTTACGAGATGATCCAGGAGATCGGCGAGCGCAGCGGCGGGGCGTGGAAGCCCAGCCCGGGCTCGGTCTACCCGACCTTGCAGCTGCTCGAGGACGAGGGGCTGATCGCCAGCGCCAGCGAGGGCGGCAAGAAGCTGTTCACGCTGACCGACGCCGGCCGCGCCGAGGCCGAGTCGGGGCCGGACGCCCCCTGGGCGGACGCCGGGCGGGGCTTCGACTTCGAGGCGATGCACGAGATCCGTACCGCCGGAGCGGGGCTGATGGAGGCCTTCGGACAGGTCTTCAGGACCGGATCGCCCGAGCAGCGGGAGAAGGCCCTCGCGGTCGTCAACGACGCCCGCAAGAAGCTCTACCTGATCCTGGCCGACGAGCACTGACCGGGACGTGCGCACGGCGCGCCCCCGCGGACGCCCCGCGGGGGCGCGCCGTGCGCGTGCCGGTCAGGCGACCAGGCCGGCCAGCCTGCGCAGCGACTCGTTCAGGGCGGCCGTCGCCGAGTCCTTGAGCTTGCCCGCCATGAGGGAGACGGCCGCGCCCGTGAACTCCCCGTCGATGCGCACCGTCGTGGCCGGGCCGTCGGGGACGAGGGTGTAGCGGGTGAGCACCGCGACGCCCATCGGGCCCTTGCCGGTGATGGCGAAGAGGCGCTGGTCCTCCAGTTCCGAGACCGTCCACAGGACCTCGGCGGGGAAGCCCATCATCTTCATGTTCTCGGTGAAGGTGGACCCGACGGCCAGGGTCTCGGGTCCGCCCTTCGGGAAGTCGGTGTGGGTCATGCTCCACTGTCCGTACGCGTCCCAGTCCGTCAGCTGGGCCCAGAGCTTCGCGGCGGGCGCCTCGATGCGTGATTCCGCGGTGACTTCAGCCATGCGTCCACCCCTTCTGGTCGGGTACGTGCGGCGGAAGGTAGCCCCGGCGGGCGCAACATACAAGGCTGACGACCTGTCAGATAGGGGGGTCGCCGGGCGGCCGCGTCCCGGGTCCGTCTCAACAGGTGTCTCGCGGACGATGCCCCTGTCCGGCCCTGCCATGATGGGGCGATGCAAGCGTCAGGGAAGAACGCCGGACTGGGCCTCGCCCTCGTCTCCGCGTGCGCGTTCGGTGGTTCGGGTGTCGCGGCGAAGCCGCTGATCGAGGCGGGTCTGGACCCGCTCCACGTGGTGTGGCTCAGGGTGGCCGGGGCGGCCCTGGTGCTGTCCCCGCTCGCCTGGCGGCACCGGTCCCTGCTACGGCGCAAGCCCCTGCTGCTGGCGGGCTTCGGACTGGTGGCCGTGGCCGGTGTGCAGGCCTTCTACTTCGCCTCCCTGTCGCGGATCCCGGTCGGCGTGGCCCTGCTGCTGGAGTACCTGGGGCCCGCCCTGCTGCTCGGCTACATACGCTTCGTGCAGCGCAAGCCCGTGACGCGCGCGGCCGCGGCGGGGGCGGCGGTGGCCGTCGTCGGGCTGGCCTGCGTGGTCGAGATCTGGGCCGGACTGCGCCTGGACCTGCTCGGGGTGCTGCTCGGTCTCGCGGCCGCCTGCTGCCAGGCCTTCTACTTCGTCTTCGCGGACCAGGGCGCCGACGGGGAGGACGTGCCCGATCCGCTGGGCGTGATCGCGCACGGCATGGTCATCGGCACCCTGGTGATGACCGTGATCGCCCGCCCCTGGCAGATGGACTGGGCGGTGCTGGGCGGGTTCGCGTCGATGGGCGACGTGCGGGTCCCGGCCCTGGCGCTGCTGGGGTTTGTGGTGCTGGTCGCCACCGTGTTCGCGTACCTGACCGGTGTGGTCTCGGTCCGCAGGCTCTCGCCGCAGGTCGCGGGTGTGGTGGCCTGCCTGGAGGCGGTCGTCGCGACCGTACTGGCGTGGGTGCTGCTCGGCGAGCGGCTGTCGGGCCCGCAGGTCCTGGGTGGCGCGCTCGTGCTCGGCGGGGCCCTGATCGCCCAGTCCTCGCGGCCGGCTCCCGTGGTGGGGCAGGAAGCGGCGGTTCCCGTACCGCAGGACCGGGAGCCGACGAGCGCGTAGCCCCAGGGGGGCGCCGCGCGGCGCGCGGGACGGATCCCGATGGGCCTGGCCCGCGGGGGTGCGCGCGGCGTAGGCTGCGGACCATGCCTTCGACCGTGCTTCCGCCTCCCGCCGCCTAGCGCGGGCGGCCGCCACCTCAACGAGAGACCCGCCCGGGGAGTTCCCGGGCCGGTACGCGCTGCCCGCGAAGCGATGACCTCCTTCCCTCATCCTTCACGCATGCGCGGAGCACCACGTGTCGAACCATTCGCCCGCAGCCGGGCGCAGTCTGCTGTACCTCGTCGTCGCCGGAGCCGCTTGGGGCACCGCCGGGGCGGCGGCCTCCCTCCTCTTCCTCGCCAGTGACCTCGGTCCGCTGGCCCTGACCTTCTGGCGCTGCGCGGGCGGGCTGGTGGTGCTGCTCGCGGTGCTCGCCGTACGCCGCCCCGCGCGGGCGCCGCGTGCGGCGCGGCCGTCGGCCCTCTCCCTGATCGCGACCGGGCTGATGTTCACCGTCTTCCAGGCCGCCTACTTCGGGGCCGTGCGCGAGACCGGCCTGGCGGTCGGCACCGTGATCACCCTCGGGGCGGGGCCCGTGCTGATCGCGCTGGGCGGCCGGTACTGGACGGGCGAGCGGCTCGGGCGGGGCGGGGTGGCCGCCGTCGGCGGTGCCCTCGCCGGTCTGGCCGTCCTCGTCCTGGGCTCCGGCGGCGGTGAGGTGCGGCCGCTCGGGGTGGGCTGGGCGCTGCTGTCGGCCGCCGGGTACGCGGCGATGACGCTGCGGGCGAGGTGGCTCGGGCGGCGCGGGGCCGGCGGGGACCCGCTCGTCACCACCGCGTGGTCGGTGGCGGTGGGCGCCGTGTGCCTGCTGCCCCTCGCCGCGCTGGAAGGGCTGCTGCCGCACACCGCCGAGCCGGCGCGGGTGCTGGGGCTGCTCGCCTACGTGGCCGTGGTGCCGACGGCGCTGGCCTACGCCCTGTACTTCACCGGAGCCGCAGCGGTGCGGGCCGCGACGGTGTCGGTGGTCATGCTGATCGAGCCGGTGAGCGCGGCCGTGATCGCCGTCGCGGTACTGGGGGAGCGGCTGACCGGCGCCGTGGTGCTGGGCACCGTACTGCTGCTGGCCGCGGTGGGGGCGCTGATCACGGCCGAGGCCCGCGGGGGAGCCGGGGGCGGGCCGGGGGGCCGGCCCGCCCGGGAGCCTCAGAGCGCGCTGACGTAGTCGGGGACGGCGATGCCGGGGGCCAGGTCGGAGGCCGGGACGGGGGCGCCGTACGCCGGCGCGACCGGGACCACGCCCGACCAGAAGGGCAGGCCCAGGTCCTCGGCGTCGTCATTGGGACCGCCCGTGCGGATCTTCGCGGAGACCTCGTTGAGGTCCAGCCGGATCACCGCGGTGGCCGCGAGTTCCCGGGCGTTGGCCGGCCGGGAGTCGGCGGAGCGGCCGGGGACGACCTGGTCGACCAGGGCGTCCAGCGCGATGCGGCGCTCCTCCTCGTCCGTGACCTGGTACGCCGTGCCGTGCACCACCACCGAGCGGTAGTTGATCGAGTGGTGGAAGGCGGACCGGGCCAGGACCAGGCCGTCGACGTGCGTCACCGTCAGGCAGACCGGCAGGCCGGGGTCGGCCTTCCCCGCGGCCAGCAGCGGACGCGAGCCGGTCGAGCCGTGCACGTAGAGGGCCTCGCCCACCCGGCCGTACAGGGTCGGCAGGACCACCGGCGCGCCGTCGCGGACGAACCCGAGGTGGCACAGGTAGGCCTGGTCGAGTATCGAGTGCACCGTCGCGCGGTCGTAGTGCGCCCGCTCGCGGGCGCGGCTCGGGACGGTGCGGTCGGTGGGCGCGTAGCCGGCGGTGGTGGCGCTCATGGTGCGGACTCCGTTGCACTAGTGCATAATGGGCTTTGTGCTAGGAGACTATCGGATCGTAGGGCGTCGCGCATCGGACATCGCGGCCAGTGTGGAAACGGGCGTCGGATCGGGCGCGCTCGCCCCGGGGGCGCTGCTGCCGCCGATGCGCGAGCTCGCGGCGGCGCTGGGGGTGAACCCCAACACGGTGGCCGCCGCCTACCGCACCCTGCGCGAGCGCGGCGTCATCGAGACCGACGGGCGGCGCGGCAGCCGGGTCCGGGCGCGCCCGGCGACCGCGCCCCGCGAGGTGCTGCGGATGCCGGTGCCCGACGGCGTACGCGATGTGGCGCAGGGCAACCCGGACGTGGCGCTGCTGCCCCCGCTGGACGGGCCGCTGGCCGCAGCGGCCCGGCGGCACGCCCAGGCCCCGGCCCTGTACGGCCTGGACCCGGTACTGCCCGACCTCGCCCGGCTCGCCCGCGCCGACTTCGAGGCCGACGGGGTCCCGGCCGGCGACCTGGCGGTGACCTCGGGCGCGCTGGACGGCATCGAACGGGTCCTGGCCGCCCATCTGCGGACCGGGGACGCGGTGGCGGTCGAGGACCCGGGCTGGGGGAGCGTGCTGGACCTGGTCCCCGCGCTCGGCCTGCGGGTGCTCCCGGTGGCCGTCGACGACGAGGGTCCGGTACCGGAGTCGGTGGCCCGGGCGCTGGCGGAGGGGGCGAGGGCCCTGGTGGTGACGGCGCGCGCGCAGAACCCAACCGGCGCCGCGGTGGGCGCCGCCCGGGCGGCGGAGCTCAGGGAACTGCTGACCGGCCGCCCCGAGGTGCTCCTCATCGAGGACGACCACGGCCACGGCATCGTCGACCTGCCGCTGTGCCCGCTCGGCGGGGCGACCCGGCACTGGGCGCTGGTCCGCTCGACGGCGAAGGCGTACGGCCCCGACCTGCGGCTGGCCGTGCTCACGGGCGACGCCGTGACGATGGACCGGGTGCGGGGCCGGCAGCGACTGGGCCCCGGGTGGGTCAGCCGGCTGCTCCAGTACGCCGTGGTGGAGCTGTGGACCTCCGGCGCGGTGGACCGGCGGGCCGTGGCGCGCTCGTACGGGCAGCGGCGCGACGGCCTGGTCCGGGCGCTCGCGGAGCGCGGGGTACGGGCGCACGGGCGGAGCGGGATGAACGTCTGGGTACCCGTCGCCGATGAGACGGCGGCGGTCACCCGGCTGCTGACGGCCGGCTGGGCGGTGCGCCCCGGAGCCGGCTACCGCGTCCAGGCGGGACCCGGCGTGCGGATCACCGTGTCCGGGCTGGCCCTGGCGGAGGTCGACGGGCTGGCCGACACGGTGGCCGCCGCGCTGCGCCCGTCGTCCGGCGGCCGCTTCGACTGAACGGCTCCGGCCCCCGCCGCGCGGTGCGGCGGGGGCCGGAGCGGTCCGGTCGGTCAGGCGGCCTTGCGGGAGACGGCGCGGGACTGGGTCAGGGCCGCGCCCGCCAGGACGATCAGCGCGCCGACCGGGGTGTTCCAGTGCAGCTGCTCGCCCAGGACCAGGACGCCCGCCGTGGTGGCGATCACCGGGATGAAGTAGGTGACCATCTGCGCGGTGGTCGGGCCGACCTCCGAGACCAGCCCGTACTGCATCTGCAGGGCCATCCCCGTGCCCAGGGCGCCGAGCGCCACCACCGCGAGCGTCGGCCACAGCGGGAAGCCGGCCGGTGCCGAGGTGAAGAGCGCGCTGACGGCGGCCAGCTGCAGGGTGGAGACCGTCAGCTGCGCCCCCGTCAGCGCGACCGGCGAGCCGGGGGTTCCGGCCAGGGTGCGGCGGACGTAGATCCAGCCGATCGGGTAGCAGAGCGAGGCCAGCAGGGCCAGCGCGGTGCCCTTGGCGTCGATCCCCGCGAAGCCCTGCCAGGCGCCGAGCACGGTCAGGACGCCGAGGAAGCCGATGCCGAGGCCCGCGAAGCGGCGGCGCGTGGGGCGGTCCTCGGACAGGGCCACCAGCGAGAGGGCCATGCCCCACAGCGGGGAGGTGGCGTTGCAGATGCCCGCCAGGCTGGAGGGGATGCTCTGCTCGGCGTAGGCGAACAGCGAGAACGGGGCGGTGTTCAGCAGGAGCGCCGCCACCGTGAGGTGGCCCCAGGTGCGCCGGCCGCGGGGGAGCGGCTCCCGGCGCACCAGCAGCACCGCCAGCAGGGCGAGCGCGCCGAAGAACACCCGGCCGAGGGCGACCTGGAAGGGCGCGAAGGCCTCCGTACCCACCTTGATCAGGAGGAAGCTGAAGCCCCACACCACCGACAGGAGGGCGAACCGCAGCCGCCAGTCCAGGCAGGCGGTACGGCCGGCGCCCCGGAGGACGGCCGTCCGGGATGCGGGGGCTGGGGCGGGGACGGCGGGACGGGAGGTGGTCGGTGCGCTCATACGGTCACTCTGCTGCCGGCGATCTCGTAGGACAAGCGATATTTCCTTGGGGAGACGGCGTAGCATCACTTACATGTTGAACCTGGAACGCCTGCGCACCCTCGACGCCCTCGCCCGCCACGGCTCGGTCAGCGGAGCCGCGGGCGGCCTCCATGTGACCACATCGGCGGTGTCCCAGCAGATGGCCAAGCTGGAGCGGGAGGTCGGCCAGCCCCTGCTCGCCAAGAACGGGCGCGGCGTCCGGCTCACGGACGCGGGCCGGCTGCTCGCCGACCACGCCGCCCGGATCATCTCCCAGGTGGAGCGCGCCCAGGCCGACGTGGAGGCACGGCGGGGCTGCGCGGTGGGGGAGCTGCGGATCGGGGCCTTCCCGACCGCCATGCGGGGCCTGCTGCCCCGGGCGCTCAACGCGCTGCGCGCCGGCCATCCCGAGCTGCGGGCCCTGGTGCGGGAGCGGGAGCCCGAGGAGAGCATGGCGGCCGTCGTGCGCGGCGACCTCGACATGGCCCTGGCGATCGACTGGAACAACAAGCGGATGCCGGTCCCCGCCGAACTGAGCCGCGCCCACCTGCTCGACGACGCCGCCGACATCGCCGTACCGGCCGGGCACCCGCTGGCCGGGCGCACCGAGATCTCCCTCGGGGACTTCGCCGACGACGACTGGATCTCCTGGAACGAGGGCCAGTTCTGCCACGAGTGGCTGGTGTTCACCCTGCGCGGCATCGGCGTCGAGCCGCGCATCGCGCACATCGCCGAGGAGCACCACACCCAGCTGGCCTTCGTGGAGGCCGGGCTGGGCGTGTGCGTGACGCCCCGGCTGGGCCGGGGGCCCGTGCCGCCGGGGGTCCGGCTGCTGCCGGTGAGCGACACCGTACGCCGCCACGTGTACGTCGTCTGGCGGACGGACGCGGGCCGGCGCCCCTCCATCAGGGCCGCCGTCGAGGCGCTCGAGGGCGCGGCTGCGGCCGTGTAGGAGCGGCGGCCCCTCAGAGCTTCCGGAAGTCCCAGGACACCACCGTCTCCGGCGTGAGCCGGACCCAGGCGTGCCGGCCGTCGTGCGGCATCTCCTCGATGCCGAAGTTCTTGACCGGGAAGATCCGTTCCGGCTCCAGCAGCTCCGGGCAGGGCAGGCCGGTGCGCGGCGCCTCACCCACGAAGGCCGCCCGGCCGGACAGCTCGACCCCGCGCAGTTCGCCGTACGCCTCCCCGGCGTCCACCACCACCGAGATCCGCGGATCGGCCCGCAGGTCGGACCACCGGCGGCTGCGGGTGATCGAGTACAGCCACAGCGAGGTGCCGTCCCAGGCGAACCACAGGGCGCCGACGTGCGGGCGCCCGTCCGGGGAGACCGTGGCCACCCGGCAGGTGCGCTGCTCCCGCAGGAACGCGTCCACCTCGTCGTCGGTCATCATGATGCGCCGGCCCCGCCGCTGCGCCGTGCGCGCGCCCGTCTCGTCCATCCGTCCCGCACCCCTTCACATCTGACTGTGTGTCAGGAATCATGCGTGCTCTTGCGTCGCCGCACCAGGGGGAGTCATGCCGGAACCCGATCCAGCCACCACCGCGCTGCTCACCGTCGAGTGCCAGAACGGCGTCGTGGGCGAGGCGAGCGCCCTGCCCGAACTGGCGAAGGAAGCCCGCGACTCCGGCATGCTGGACCGGGTGGCCGCGCTGGTCGACGCCGCGCGCGGGGCCGGCGTACAGGTGGTGCACGCGGTCGCCGAACGGCGGCCCGACGGGCTCGGGGCCAACACCAACGCGCGGCTCTTCCGGGCCGCCGGGAAGCTGCCGGTACGCCAGCTGACCGGCAGCGACGCGGTGCGGGTCGCCCCGCCCGTCACCGTGGCCGAGCGGGACCTCGTGGTCCGCCGGCTGCACGGCCTCTCCCCGATGGCCGGCACCGACCTGGACGCCCTGCTGCGCAACCTCGGCGTCCGTACCCTCGTCGTCACCGGGGTCTCGTCCAACATCGCGATCCCGAACACCGTCTTCGACGCCGTCAACCTGGGCTACGAGGTGGTGGTCCCGGCCGACGCCATCGCCGGGGTGCCCGCCTCCTGCACGGCCGAGGTGATCCGCAACTCCCTCGCGCTGGTGGCGGCCATCACCACGGCCGAAGCCCTGCTCACGCAGTGGGCTCCCCGGCGCTGACCCCCGCAACCACGGGGCTCCGCCCCCGGCACGGCCTCCACCCCTGCTGACCTGCACGCCGGAGCCCAGGCCTTGTACTACGGCGGAGATCTGATCGAAACAGCAAGCGCCACCGTCGTGGCCGCTTCCTGGTACGTGCAGTGCGCGGAGGTGCGACGATCCCGCTCCGGTACCGCAGACGGAGCGGAAGCTGCCCTCCGGGCAGTGGCTGGTACCCGCAGCGAACCGTCGGCTCGCTGATCATCGACGTGTGGACGTTTGGAATCCTCGCCACGGTGAAGACGAGCTTTAACACCAACTTTATTCATCGAGGTAGGAGAAGCGCATGGGCATCATTGCCTGGATCTTGATCGGACTGCTCGCGGGCTTCATCGCCAAGGCGCTGATGCCGGGCAAGGACCCCGGCGGCGTCATCATCACGATTCTGATCGGCATCGCCGGCGGCCTGCTCGGCGGCTGGCTCGGCAAGGTCATTTTCGGTGTGGACTCCATCGACGGCTTCTTCGACCTCTCCACCTGGATCGCCGCCATCATCGGTTCCGTCATCCTCCTCGCCGTCTACCGCCTGGTCACCGGTAACAAGCGCCGCCACGGCCACGCCTGAGCGACCAAGGCCACCAAGCCAACGGCTCCCCCCTTCCAAAGGGGGGAGCCGTTCCGCTGTCGGCGGCCGCAGCCTGGTCCGAGCGTCAACCCGCCGCGCGCCCAACGCAGAGCACCCCGGCCGGATGGAACTGCGCGCCCGGCCGACGACGTCATCGCCGCCCGGGACCACCTCCCGCGTTCGACACCGAGGGCGAGCGCCCGGACCCCCATGCGCGCATGGAAGTGAGGCCCTGTGGTGTAGCGCCGGTCCGCGAGCGTCGCTTAGCCTGCCCCGATGCGTACCACGGGGGAACAGCGGGACGTGCGCCGCCGCCAGGTGGTGAAGTGGGTGGCCGGTGCCGGGATCGGGATCGGCCTCGCCAACGCCGCCGCCTGTGACATCCCCGGCGGTGCGCCGAAGGAGGCCAAGCCGCCGGTTCGCAAGCCACTGTGGACCTTCGCCCTGCTGGACGAGGACGGCGGCGGCAAGGGCGTCGCGCATGCGCCGGTGGTGCATCAGGACGGCGTGCTCTACGTCAGGTCGAAGAAGGACGGGCTGTACGCGGTCGACGCGGCCACCGGACGCGAGCGCTGGCACGCGCCTTTGACCGGCGCCCGTACCGGCGCACCGGCCGTGACGCCGGGCGCCGTGTTCATCGCGGCGGACGGCGGCGCCGTGCACGCGCTGCGCTCCGCGGACGGCGAGCCGGTGTGGCGCCAGGCCCCGGGAAGCCGCCTGCGTACACCCACCGCGGGGGACGTGTGGACCAGTGGTGCCGTCGCCCTGGTCAGTTTCCATCCGTACACCTACGACGAAGATCCCCACCCGCCGCCCAGTGTCCTGTACGCACTCGACACGAGGAAGGGGGAGCTGCTGTGGCAGACCGAAGCCTCGCTCCTGGAGGTGCGCGACGGCCTCGCGTACGTCAACACGCCTGACGCGAGCCTGACCGCGCTCGACCCACGCACCGGCACCGTCCGCTGGACGGCGCCGCCGGAGAAGTCGGGCGGCCGGCGCACCCTGGACGCCTTCGCCGCGGGGTTGCTCCTCGGGCGCAACGGCAACGTCGGCATCGGCTCGGAGCTGGTGGCGTACGACCCGCGCACCGGCAACGTCCGCTGGACGGCACCTGCGGCGCACACCTCGGTGCCCGTGGCGCATGGAGACGCCGTCTACATCAGCGCGCCCGGCCGCAGCAAGCGCGACGAACAGCGGCTACAGGCCCTCGACGTCACATCGGGCAGGCTCCGCTGGACCGCGCCCGCCTTCTCGACCAGGCTCTACGAAAGCCCCGTCATCGCCGCTGACGGGGACTGTGCCTATCTGTGCTGGAGCGAGGACGGCCTCGACGAGGATCGCACCACGCTGCGAGCCCATGACGCGGCCACCGGGCGTGAACGCTGGCGGAGCACCCGCCATGTCTCCTCCTACGCGGCGGACGCGGCCCCCGGGAACCGTCTGTTCATCTGCTACTTGTCGGACTGGTACTGCCATGACACCCGCACCGGCAAGGCCCTGTGGCGAGTGAGTGCGGGAGAGGCCACCACGGGACCGCCGCCACTCTCCGTCGACGGGATGCTGTACTTCGCCAGCGACGAGGGCATACACGCGCTACGCCCATGACATCGCAGCGCCGCAACCAGGCCGCCCACCCCTGCGATCGAGCCGACGAGCGCGCGGTGAACGACGCACAGGTAGCCGGTGCGCCCAGATCCTTACGCCCCGCGCCAACGCCCCCCACCCCAAACTTGTTCAGGCAGGGTTTCGTCGTACGGCCAGTGGCTACCTGATTGTCGCTCTCCGTATTCAGCTGAGCAGGCGGTCCAGTGTGTAGATGAGGAGGCCGATCAGGAACAGCACGGCTCCGACGGATGCCACGATCACCCCTGTGCGCCCGTTCATGAGGACCCGCAGTCATCGATCATGCCCATACCTCCGCCGATAGCGCCCAGGCCCGCTCCAGCGATCCCCAGCGATGCCGGGACGCCCAGGCCGCCCGTTCCCAGGGCCGAGCCGATCCCCCCGGCGACACCGAGGATGCCTCCCGAGGGTTGTACTCGTAGATGCCGGACTGGACGGTGGACTGGTTGATGAACTGCACCGGGCTTCCAAGGCCGGTGGTGGGGTCGTGCTCGGTGTAGGCGCTGCCCGTGGAGAGGGTGACCTGCTCGATGATGGGAAGCCGTTGGTCGGTTCGGCCGTGGACGTAGTCGACGCTCTCGCCCTTGTCGGTGGTCTGGTGGATCAGTTCGTCGGCGGTTGTGCCGGCGTAGATGTAGGTGCCGGTGCCATTGCTCGTCTTGGCGCCGGCCATGCGGCCAGCCGCGTCGTAGGTCACCGTTGGCAGGGCGGGGGTGGTCGTCAGGTTGCCCTGGCCGTCGTAGCCGTAACCGGGGGTGGCGATCTGGTTGGCGGCGTCGTAGGCCAGGTGCTGGGTTGTGGCGCCGTCCGATGCGGTCTTGCGGTTGCCGCGGGCGTCGTAGGTGTAGGTGTACGTCTTGCCACCTCCCGAGGTCGCGACTTTCGTCAGCCGGTTGCCTGTGTCGTAGCTGTAGCTGGTCGTCTTACCCGTCAGGTTGTCCTTACTCCACTGCAAGAGGCTGCGGTCGTCGCCCGCGGCGTTGGAGCAGGTGCCCGGGGTGCCGATCGCGCGGCAGTAGGTCGTGTCGAACTGGCGGGTCGGGGAGGTCGCAGGTCCCTGGTCGGCCCAGACGCGGCTGATGCGGCCGGTCGTGTCGTAGTCCTGGTGGACGCGGGCCTTGAAGGTCGAGGGTGCGTTCGTTGTCAGCTGGGTGAGCTCGTCGCCGTCGTCGTAGGCATAGGTGGTGGTGCCGCGGGCGTCGGTGGGGGTGGCCTGGTTGCCGTTCCTGTCGTAGCGGTAGGCCAGGGTGCCGCCACCGGAGGTCGCGGTGCGGGACGTCAGCCGGCCCAGATCGTCGTAGCCGTACGTGGTGGTCTCTGTCGCATCGGTGCGGGTTGGCGGTGGCCAGGCGGCCGAACGTGTCGTAGGTGTACGACGTGGCCTTCAGCGAGCCGCCGGCCGGGCTGATCGAGGTCGCCTGGTGGGTGGCGGCCTCGTAGCCGTAGGTGGTGCTGGTGGTGTTGCCCGGGTCGGTGGAGGTCTTCACCGTGCCGTCGGCGTTGTAGTCAACCTTCGCGGTGGAGGCGGTCGCGTCGGTGGTTGCGGTGAGGTTGCCGGCTTCGTTGTAGGTATAAGTCGACCTGTTCGACTGGGTGTCCGTCGACTCGGAGGGCAGGTATTTTGAGCCGGCCGCCGTGTTGCCGTAGGCCGCGGAGAACGACGCCCCGGTCGGTGACTCGGACTTCGTCAGGGACTCGCCGGTGTTCGCACCGAAGGTGTTGGTCGTGGTGCCCGCACCCGCTCCGGTGCCGTCGGTGGCCGTGGCCGTGTCGAAGTTCGCCGTGTACGTCTTGGAGCGCTCGCGGCCCTCGGCGCCGGTGGCCTTCTTCACCCGGCCCGACTTGTCGTCGGTCAGCTCGTAGCTGGTGTGCCGGACGGCGGTGATGGCCTGTGCTTGGTCGGTGTTGGGTGACGCCACCAGCGTCTTGGCCGGATCGGCGTACGACAGGCGGGTGACGGAGTCCCCCGGGGAGCCGACCGCTTTGTTCTCTTGCGTGATGGAGGTGACGCCGACCGAGCCGTAGGCGAAGCGGGTCACGCCTCCTCCTGGGTTGGTGATCGAGGTCAGCTTGTGAGCGGAGTAGCCGAACGACGTGGTGCGGCCGAGGGCGTCCTTGACGGAGGCGAGGTCGCCGGCAGTGTTGACGGTGTAGGTGACCGTGCGCTTCTCATGCGGTGGGTGCTCCCTTTCGTCAGGTCGCTCAGGAGAGATCGGCGGGGCGCTGAGAGGCCGGTCCGTAGAGGGCCGTCGGCTGACCGGTCATCAGGGCCCAGTACCTGTCGCCGAAGGACCAGTGCCACCACTCCGTGCCGTAGTTGACGAGCCCTGCGGCCGTGAGGGCACGGCTCAGGGTGGCGCGGTGCAGCCGGGCCTGGCGGGGGAGGCCGTCGGCGAGGGTGTAACAGGCACCCGCGCTCTCCTCCGGGCTGGCGTTGACCCGGGTACCCATGTCCAGCTCAGTACCGTCCGCATCGACGAGGGTCAGGTCAACGGCAGCGCCGGCGCTGTGGGGGGCGATCTCCGGTGGTGACACGTACCGGCTCGCCTGCGCCCGCAGCTCCTCCGCGCTCCACCCGGAGTTGGCGGCACGCAGCTCGGCCGCGTACTCCTCAAAGTACCGCTGCTGCAGGGCCGTTGGCCGGAACCCTTCGACGACGAGCAGGCGAAGGCCGTCGGGCAGGAGCGACTGAGCGTGCAGCAGCCGGTCGAGGACGCCGGAGCGGAGGTGCGCGAAGGCGTAGGCGGGATCGGAGCGACGGTCATCGAGGAGCAGTTGGCCGCCGGCGCGGACGTCGGCGAGGGGCTGGCCGTTGTCGGCGACGGGGATCGCGGTTACCCGCGGGTCGGACATCAAGACGATGGTCATTCAGGTCTCCCAGTCCCAGGTGTCGAAGTACGCCGGGATCCCGGCGTGGCATGCGGCCGCGACGGCCTCGAGCCGTGCGTGGTCCCGTCCCGGCATCAGCTCCTGCCACTCGGGCACTGCCAGGGCGCGCACGTGATCGTGCTCGTCCGGGTCCAGCACGATCCCGGCGAGCTGCCTGGCGGAGAGCCGGCCGCCGTCGAACACGAACCCGACCGTGGCCAGCGGCCAGTCCTTGCCGGGCAGCCCGAATACCGTGGCCAGGAGCTTCGGAGTCCCGCTACGCGAAGTCCGGTCTCCTCCCGGCACTCGCGCACTGCGGTCTCCCAAGGGCGCTCCCCGGCCTCGGCGACACCGCCGGGCCACTGCCAGGGGTGGGCGCTGGAGTATGTGGCGCGCAGCTGGACGGGACGGTCGTCTTCGTCGGTGAAGAACACCGCTCCGAAGACCGTCGCCTTCGGCAGGGTCGCGGCGAACTCCTCGGGAGGAAGCCACTTCCTGCTCACGATGTGCTCCGATGGGCGGGGAAGCGGGTCATGCGCATGAGCGCGGGGTCGGCCGCGAAGCCGAGTCCCTCGTACAGCGGGGCAGATCCGGCGCTGGCGTACAGCTCGTAGAGGGTGACGCCGTCGCGCTCGAGGTGGTCGAGGAGGGCGGCGAGCGCGGCCCGGGCGTGACCGCGGCGCCGGTGGGCGGGATCGGTGGCCACCGTGTGGATCCGTACGGCCAGCCCCTTGGGGTATTTCGGGGCCGGAAGGACGGCGTGCACCAGGCCGAGGGCGCAGGTCGAGAGCCCGCCGCCGGGCGCGTCGATGACGTAGGCGCGGGCGTCGCCGCCGTCCTGGAGGCGTAAGGCGAGCTGATCGGCGCAGGCGGCCAGCCAAGCTTCGTCGAGGGGTTCGCTGAGGATGTTCTCCGACCGCAGTCGGGTGATCTCGGCGGCATCCACGGGGGTGGCGAGGCGGGGCTCAGTCACGAGAACTTCCTTTCTCGGAAGGGTTGATGGAGTCGACGGGTTACAGGTCACGGGCGGCGTGGAGGCGGCGCCAGGTGCGGTGGCCGCGCTCGGTCACCTCGGGGTCGTGGTGGCGGGTGCGCCGTGCGGAGTCCGCCCCGTACCGGGCGGCATCGAGGAGCCGGTGGAACTCATCGTCCTCGATCGCGGCGAGCTCCACCCGGTGTACCAGAGCCAGGTACTGCTCGGTCGCCACCCGCTGCACCTTCGGCTCAAGCGCCCCTGTGGCGGCCGTCGACGCAGACCGCAGCAGGGACCCGAGTAACGCCGTGATCGCCACGACCATGAGTGCGGGCACCGCCTGGGTGAGACGCCCGTTGGTGCTGCCGCTCGCGAGGATGTGCCCGAGCATGCTGTTGATCGGACCGGGCCGACGGCCTGGGCGATGCCGCGGCCGGCCTCGGCGGCCAGGACCACGCGTAGAACCCGGGCATCGGCCAAGTGGGCCAGCCGCAGGCCGGTGCCCACCAGGCGCGGCAGCTGCCGTGCCCTCGCCGAGAGCCCGAGCGGGCCGTGCAGCGCGCCCACAGCACAGGCGGCTGTCAACACGGCGCTCGGCGGCCTGGAGGAGGTGGTGGCCGGACGTGGAATGTTCGAATATCGCGGGGGCTGCGGCCTGGTTCGGCATCGGACTCACGGGGTCGTGCTCTAAGAACGGCTCCCGGTCCGCCGTGTTGGGCTTGGCGTGCCTGCGATGGCGGTGCTGAAACTCGCTCGAACAGGGCCCTGTCACCCTGGCGGGGGATTGAGGGCGTCAGCCCTGTCGCCGGGCATGAGCTTCCGCGGGCATGGCGGGGAGGCCGGCGGCAAGGGGCGCCGAGCCATCGACGGTCCGCTGGAGAGCCGGGGGACAAGGGCCTCTGTCCCGAACTCCCCGGATTCTCCCCAGGGCTGATCGGTGGTCTGCCGAGCCGAGCAGTCGTTCGGGGAAATCCTTGGATCGTGAAGCGCGTTCGCCCGCTAGCCTGGGAAAATGCTCACAGAAGTGATCGCGACCCGCTACGTCACGCCCTTGCGTGAGGGCGGCTCGCTTCCGGGGATCGTCGAAGCCGACGACCTCGGAACCTACGTCATGAAATTCACCGGAGCCGGCCAGGGCCGCAAGACCCTGGTCGCCGAAGTCGTCTGCGGGCGCCTCGCCCAGCGGCTGGGCCTGCGGGTCCCGCGGCTGGTGCAGATGCAGCTCGACCCCGTCATCGGGCTCGCCGAGCCCGACCAGGAGGTCCAGGAGCTGCTCAAGGCCAGCGGCGGGCTCAACCTCGGCATGGACTACCTGCCCGGCTCGATCGGCTTCGACCCCCTCGCGTACCGGGCCGACCCGGTGGAGGCGGGGCGCGTGGTCTGGTTCGACGCACTGATCAACAACGTCGACCGGTCCTGGCGCAATCCGAACATGCTGGTCTGGCACGGGGACCTGTGGCTCATCGACCACGGCGCCACGATGATCTGGCACCACAACTGGCCCACCGCCCAGGCCGCGGCAGCCAAGCCGTACAACGCCTCCGACCACGTCCTGGCCCCCGTCGGCCCGGACATCGCGGCGGCCGCCGCCGAGCTGGCGCCGCGGGTGACCGAGGAGCTGCTCACCGAGGTCACCGCCGACGTGCCCGACGAGTGGCTGGTCGACGAGCCCGGCTTCGACTCCGCCGGCGCGGTGCGCCGCGCCTACGTGGAGGCGCTGCTGCCGCGCGCGGCCACGATCCACGAGAGGATCACCATGGAGGCGGAGGTCAGGCAGCGGTCCGGTCCGCCGGGCTGGCTCGCCGAGCGCCTCCCTCCCCAGTCGGACGAGAACAAGCAGAAGAGCGGCGACGAGTGACCAAGCGGGACGTGTTCGAATACGCGCTGGTGCGCGTGGTGCCCCGGATGGAGCGCGGTGAGTGCTTCAACGCCGGTGTCATCGTCTACTGCCGGGCGCACTCCTACGTCGCCGCCCGCACCCACCTGGACGAGGCGAAGCTCCTCGCGCTGGACCCCGGCGCCGACGTGGCGGGGGTCCGGGCAGCGCTGCGCGGGGTCGAGGGGCTCTGCGCCGGCGGCGAGGAGGCCGGACAGGCGGCGGGCGACGACGCGGGGCGCAGGTTCCGCTGGCTGATCGCCCCGCGCAGCACGGTGGTGCAGCCGGGGCCGGTGCACACCGGCCTCACGGCCGATCCCGCCGCCGAGCTGGAGCGCCTGCTGGACCTGCTGGTCCGCTGATTTCCGGGTGGGCCCGCGGCGCCGCCGCCGGGGGCCGTTGACACGGGGTGCCAGGGCTCCTAGCGTCTCCTCAGCTGAAGCTACTAAGCGGTTGCTCACCTCCGGGCGGCCGTTTCTCGAGGGCGAGGAGAACCAGCATGTCCACCACCGAGCAGCGCGTCGCGATCGTGACCGGGGCGGCCCGGGGCATCGGCGCGGCCACCGCCGTCCGTCTGGCGGCCGAGGGCCGCGCGGTCGCCGTACTCGACCTGGACGAAGCGGCGTGCAAGGACACCGTCGAGGCGATCACCGCGGCCGGCGGCAGGGCCCTGGCGGTCGGCTGCGACGTCTCCGACGCCGCCCAGGTGGAGGCGGCCGTCGAGCGGGTCGCGAGCACGCTCGGGGCTCCGACCGTCCTGGTCAACAACGCGGGCGTGCTCCGCGACAACCTGCTCTTCAAGATGAGCGACACCGACTGGGATACCGTCATGAACGTGCACCTGCGCGGTGCGTTCCTGATGGCGAGGGCCTGTCAGAAGCACATGGTCGAGGCCAAGTTCGGCCGCATCGTGAACCTCTCCAGCAGCTCGGCGCTCGGCAACCGGGGCCAGGCCAACTACGCGGCCGCCAAGGCCGGCCTCCAGGGCTTCACCAAGACCCTGGCGATCGAGCTCGGCAAGTTCGGCGTCACCGCCAACGCCGTCGCCCCCGGTTTCATCGTGACCGAGATGACCGCGCAGACCGCGGCCCGCGTCGGCATGGGCTTCGAGGAGTTCCAGGTGGCCGCCGCCTCCCAGATCCCGGTGCAGCGCGTGGGCCGTCCGGAGGACATCGCGAACGCCATCGCCTTCTTCACGGGCGAGGACGCCGGCTTCGTCTCCGGCCAGGTCCTGTACGTGGCCGGCGGCCCGCTCAACTGACGGTTCCACGAGAGGCGGGCGTACGTCATGACGGACAGCGACATCGACAGCAGCAGCAACAGCAGCAACGACGGCAGCAGCGCTGACAGCGGCAAGGTCGCGCTGGTCACCGGGGCGAGCCGGGGCATCGGCTACGGGATCGCCGAGGCGCTCGTCGCCCGGGGCGACCGGGTCGTGATCACCGGGCGCAACGAGGACGCGCTCAAGGAGGCCGTGGAGCGGCTCGGCGCGGACCGGGTGGTCGGGGTGGCCGGGAAGGCGCACGACGAGGCCCACCAGGCCTTCGCCGTGGAGCGCGCGATGGAGGCCTTCGGCCGCGTCGACTTCCTGGTGAACAACGCGGGCACCAATCCGGTCTTCGGGCCGATGGCGGACCTGGACCTCGGGGTGGCGCGCAAGGTCTTCGAGACGAACGTGATCTCGGCCCTGGGCTTCGCGCAGCGGACCTGGCACGCCTGGCAGAAGGACCACGGCGGTGCGATCGTGAACATCGCCTCCATCGCCGGCGTCTCCGCCTCGCCCTTCATCGGGGCGTACGGGATGAGCAAGGCGGCGATGATCAACCTGACCCTCCAGCTCGCGCACGAGATGGCGCCGCGGGTGCGGGTCAACGCGATCGCCCCGGCGGTGGTCAAGACCAGGTTCGCGCAGGCCCTCTACGAGGGCCGGGAGCAGGAGGCCGCGGCGGCCTACCCGCTCGGCCGGCTGGGGGTCCCGGAGGACATCGGCGGGGCCACCGCATTCCTGACATCTGCACAAGCGGAATGGATCACCGGACAAACTCTCGTCATCGACGGGGGAATGTTCCTCAATGCCGGTGTGCACTGACCGATAACCGGACGCATTTGCCTTCCGACGGGAGGCAAATGCGTACCGAATGCGCACGAAATCGGTCAAGTGCCTCACGAAACCTGCCCATTGGATTTGTGAGGCACTGCGGTAGGGTCTGCCGCACCCCTGGCTGATCGAGGAGCGTGCACGTGTTCAACCGGACCAGATGCCTGCAGATCGCTGCGGCCGTTGCGTCCATATCCCTGCTCGCCGGATGCGGCCTGTTCTCGGACGACGGCGGCGACACCGCGAAGCGGATCACCGTAGGCACCACGAGCGCGCCGAGCACCCTCGACCCGGCCGCGGCCTGGGACGGCTCCTGGGAGCTGTACCGCAACGTCTACCAGACCCTGCTGGCCTTCCCCACGGGAAGCACCAAGCCGCAGCCGGACGCGGCCCAGAACTGCGAGTTCACCGACTCGGCGAACACGGCCTACCGCTGCACCCTGAAGAAGGGGCTGAAGTTCTCCGACGGCGAGGCGCTGGACGCCAAGGCGGTCAAGCACTCCCTCGACCGCATCAAGACGATCAACCACAAGGTCGGTCCGGCGGGCCTCTTCAACACCCTGGACAAGATCGAGGCCCCGGACGCGCTCACGGTCGTCTTCCACCTGAAGACCCCCGACGCGACCTTCCCGTACGTACTGGGCTCGCCGGCCGCCTCCCTGGTCGCCCCGAAGGACTACCCCGCCAACAAGATCCGCAACGACGGCAGGATCACCGGCTCCGGCCCGTACGTCCTCACCTCGTACACGGAGGGCGGCGAGGCGGTCCTCGGCCGCAACGAGAGCTACACCGGCTTCGCCAACCGCCGTAACGACGGCGTGACGATCCGCTACTTCTCCGACTCCAAGAAGATGGTCGCCGCCCTCAAGGACAAGGAGATCGACGCCACCTACCGAGGGCTCTCCGCCGCGGAGATCAAGGACCTCCAGGCCCCCGCCTCGCACGCCCTCGGCGTGCAGGTCGTGGAGAACGTCGGGGCCGAGATCCGCTACCTGGTCTTCAACCCGAACGACCCGCAGGTCAACAAGCAGGCCGTGCGCCAGGCGATCGCCCAGGTCATCGACCGGGGCGCGATCGTCTCCAAGGTCTACCAGGGCACCGCCGAGCCGCTCTACTCGATGGTCCCCAAGGGCGTCGTGGGCCACAAGACCCCCTTCTACGACATCTACGGCAACCCCGACGTCGCCAAGGCCAGGAAGATCCTCACGACCGCGGGGATCACCCAGAAGGTCGAGCTGACCTTCTGGTACACCACCGACCGCTACGGTGCCTCCACCGCCGACGAGTTCACCGAGATCAAGCGGCAGCTCGAAGAGAGCGACCTGTTCAAGATCAACCTGCGCGGCCAGCCGTGGAAGACCTTTCAGGACGGCTACAAGAGCGGCCAGTACCCGGTCTTCGGCCGAGGCTGGTTCCCCGACTTCCCGGACCCCGACAACTTCATCGCGCCGTTCGTCGGCAAGGAGAACGCGGTCGGCACCCCGTACGAGCCGGCGCAGATCATGAACGAGCTGCTGCCCAAGTCCCGCCGCGAGGGCGACCGGTCGGCGGGCGTGAGGGAGTTCGAGGCCGCCCAGCAGATCTTCGCCCAGGACGTCCGGCTGCTGCCCCTGTGGCAGGGCAAGCTGTACGTCGGCGCGCGCGAGGACATCGCCGGCGCCGAACGGGCGCTGGACCCGCAGACCGCCATGCAGATGTGGGAGTTGTACCGCAAGACCAGCTGGTGATCCCGGCGGGACGACCGGGTCGCGGCGTTGTCAGTGGTCACCGGTAGGTTCAAGGCAGGTAAACGAACTTGTACCGGAGGTTGTCGACGTGACCCAGATGCTGCCCGAGTCCTGGCTCCCCGTCCTCGGCGGGGAGCTGGACCAGCCCTACTTCAAGGAGCTCACCGAGTTCGTAGAGAAGGAGCGGGCGAACGGGCCGGTCTACCCGCCCCGCGAGCAGGTCTTCGCGGCCCTGGAAGCCACGCCGTTCGACAAGGTCAAGGTGATGGTCCTCGGCCAGGACCCCTACCACGGCCCCGGCCAGGGCCACGGCCTGTGCTTCTCCGTGCGGCCCGGGATCAAGACCCCGCCCTCGCTGCGCAACATCTACAAGGAGATGAAGGAGGAGCTCGGCCTGCCGGTCCCGGACAACGGGTACCTGATGCCGTGGGCCGAGCAGGGCGTCCTGCTGCTCAACGCCGTCCTCACCGTCCGCGAGGGCGAGCCCAACTCGCACAAGGGCAAGGGCTGGGAGAAGTTCACCGACGCGGTGATCCGCGCCGTCTCCGAGCGCCCGGACCCGGTCGTCTTCGTACTCTGGGGCGCCTACGCCCAGAAGAAGATCCCGCTCATCGACGCGGAGCGGCACGTCATCGTCAAGGGCGCCCACCCCTCGCCGCTGTCGGCGAAGAAGTTCTTCGGCTCCCGGCCCTTCACGCAGATCAACGAGGCCGTCGCCGCCCAGGGCCATGAGCCGATCGACTGGCGGATCCCGGACCTGGGCTGACACCACCCCGCGCCTCGGCGTCAGAGCCGGTGCCTGCGGTTAGCTTCTTGATGATCGGACCGGACCAGGTCCGGCGGAGCGAGCCGGAGGCCCCGTTGACGGAGCAGCAGCAGGAGGCGTCGGAGGACGCCGTCATGACCAGGATCGGCCAGGCCGTCATCCTGCTGCACGCCGGTGACCGCGAGGAGGCCCGCAACCGGCTCGGCGAGATCTGGTCCGAGATCGGCGAGGCGGGCGACGCCCTCCACCGCTGCACGCTCGCGCACTACCTGGCCGACGCCCAGGACGACCCCGCCGACGAACTGTCCTGGGACCTGCGCGCCCTCGCCGCCGCCGAGGCGCTCCCCGGGCGGGCGGAGCGGCGGCCGCACACGGCGGTGCGGGTGTTCTACCCGTCGCTGCACCTGAGCCTCGCGGCCGACTACGTCAAGCTGCGCCGGCCCGAGGAGGCCCGGCTCCACCTCGCCCGGGCCCGGGCGGCCGCCGCGGCGCTGTCCGACGACGGCTACGGGAACGGGGTGCGGGCCGCCATCGCCCGGCTGGAGCGCAGGCTCGCGGCGGAACCCGGCCCGGCGCGCCCGGCGCCCCGGCCGTTCCCCGAGCAGTCTCCGTAGGCGGTGCCCCGGGACCGCTGCCCTGCCCCCGCACGCCCGGGGAGGCCGGCGCCGGCCGGCCTCAGCCGTCCTCGACGCCCGCGCAGATGCGGGCCTCCGGGCCGTCCGGGTCCCAGTTCCCGTGCCGGCGGCCCAGCGCGCACACGTCGGCCGCCCGGACCGGCAGCTCCCGCACCAGCCCGGGCGGCAGCCGCGCGTCGTGCCCCGGGGCGTGCGGACGGCTTTGGGAGCCCCCCTTGCCGCGCCCGCCCGGCTTCGCGGGCTCCGGGACCGCCGGCGCCTCGGGCGGGGCCTGAGCCGCCTCACCGGGCTCGGCATGCGGCCCGGGCGAGGTGCGCGCGGTGCCCCGGCCCGCGGCCGTCGGGGCCGACGGACGCACGCCGTCCCGCGGCACCGCCTTCAGCGCCTCCAGGGCGGGCGCCTGCACGACCACGGGCAGTGCCCCCGGCCCGCCGCGCGGCTCGTGCCGGGGCGGCGGCCCGTCGGAGGGGGCCGCCGCCGGCCGCATCGGGGTGGGGCTCACGTTCACGCAGCCGGAGACGGCCGAGACGGCACAGGCGGCTCCGAGGAGCAGCTTCGTCGAGGTTCGGGTGGGGTGCACCCGGGCAACTCTGCTGTGCGAGGACCCCGTTGTGAAAACCCTGAGCCGATATTCACCCCGCACGGGTGACGCGGAGGGGATGTCCGGGGGACACCGGACGGGGGCCCGGTCAGTCTCCGGTGGCGCCGTCGACGTGCTCGCGCACGAGGTCGGCGTGCCCGTTGTGGCGGGCGTACTCCTCGATCATGTGGGTGTAGATCCAGCGCAGGCTGAAGACCTCGCCCCGGTGGTGGCTCGCGGCGTCCGACACCGCGTCCAGGGAGCGGTTCGCGGCCGCCTGCCGCGCCAGTTCGACCTCGGTCTGCCAGACCCGCTCCGCCGCGGCCCAGGTGTCCCCGTCGGTGAACCGGAAATCCCCGTCCACGTTGTCGCGGGTGCTGTACAGCTCGGGCAGGTCCTCGCCGAGGGCGATCTCCCGGAACCAGTAGCGCTCCACCTCCGCCATGTGCCGTACGAGGCCCATCAGGCTCAGCGCGGAGGGCTGGAGCGGGGTGAGGCGCAGCTGGTCCTCGGTGAGCCCCTCGCACTTCCAGGCCAGGGTGGAGCGGTGGTAGTCGAGCCAGCCTTCCAGCATCTCCCGCTCGCCGGCGGTGGTGGAGGGTTCGGTGCGGTGCGATCCGTCGGAGGTCATCTCCCCATCCTGGTCGAACGCGCCTGCCCCCACCAGGGATTAAGCTGCGGAGTCCCATTCGGCACATACCAGGAGGCTCCCGGTGAAGGTCGGCGTCATCGGACTCGGCGACATCGCGCAGAAGGCGTACCTGCCCGTCCTCACCACCCGTCCCGGGGTCGAGCTGCACCTGCAGACCCGTACTCCGGCCACGCTCGAGCGGATCGGCGACGTCCACCGCATCCCGCCCGCGCGCCGCCACCTCGCGCTGGAGGCCCTCCTCGCCGAGGACCTCGACGCCGCGTTCGTGCACGCCCCGACCGAGGCCCACCCGGAGATCGTGGAGCGGCTGCTGGACGCGGGCGTGGCGACGTACGTGGACAAGCCGCTGGCCTACGAGCTCGCCGACTCGCGGCGCCTGGTGGAACGCGCCGAGGAGCGCGGGGTCGGTCTCTTCGTCGGTTTCAACCGCCGCCACGCGCCCGGCTACACGCTCTGCGCCGACCACCCGCGGGACCTGATCGTCATGCAGAAGAACCGGGTGGGGCTCCCGGAGGACCCCCGCACGCTGGTCATGGACGACTTCATCCACGTCGTCGACACCCTGCGCTTCCTGCTGCCCGGCGAGGCCGACCACATCGACGTGCGGGCCGTGGTGCGCGAGGGGCTGATGTCCCAGGTGGTGCTCCAGATGTCCGGCGACGGCTTCACCGCCCTGGGGATCATGAACCGGCGGTCCGGATCCGCGGAGGAGGTCCTGGAGGTCTCCGGGCAGGACTCCAAGCGCCAGGTGGTCAACCTCGCCGAGGTGGTCGACCACCGCGGCCAGCCCACCGTGCGCCGGCGCGGGGACTGGGTCTCCGTGGCCCGCCAGCGCGGCATCGAGCAGGCGGTGGACGCCTTCCTGGAGGCCGTGGAGAGCGGCAGGGTGCCCAGCGCCCGCGACGCCCTGCTCACCCACGAGCTGTGCGAGCGGGTGGTGCTGACGGCTCTGGAGCAGGCTTCGCCGGCCTGAGCGCCCGTACGCCGCCGGCCGCGCAGTACAGCCCCAGCGCGGCCAGGCAGGCACCCTGCGGCCAGTTCCCGAAGCGGACGAAGGGGGTGGTGCCCCGGGCGAGCGGCACCTCGTACACGGCCGCAGTGCTCGCGGAGGTGGGCAGGGCGGCCCCGATCCGGGCGCCCGACGGCCCGTAGACCGTGCTGACGCCCGTCAGGGTCGCGTGCACCACCGGCCGGCCGGTCTCGGCGGCGCGCAGGGCGGCCAGGGAGGCGTGCTGGGCCGGTGCCCAGCTGTCCTGGAACGTCGAGGTCGCCGACTGCGTGACGAGTACGCCGGCCCCCTCGCGGACCAGGTGCCGGCTCATGTCGGGGAAGGCCGACTCGAAGCACACCAGCGGCCCCAGCCGCACCCCGCCGGGCAGGTCCATGACCACCGGCGCCGTGCCGCGCATCCGGTCCTCGCCCGCCGCCTTCCCGACCGAGGTGGCCCAGCCCAGGACCGGGCGCAGGGGCACGTACTCGCCGAAGGGGACCAGCCGCATCTTGTCGTAGCGGTCGCCCGTCGGGCCCCCGGGGCCGACCAGCACCGAACTCTTGTATATCCCGGGCCGGTCCGAGCGCCGGGCGTCCACGTTGACCAGCAGCGGGGCGCCCAGCTCCGCGGACAGCGCCGCCAGCCGCCGGGACAGGTCCGGCCGCGCCGCCAGGTCCGCGCCGACGCTGCTCTCCCCCCACACCACCAGGTCCGGGCGGGCTCCCGCCAGGCCCCGCGTCAGCGCCTCACCCACCTCGAACCGCCGCTCCGGGCCGTCCGCCCCGCCCACCGGCCCCGGCTGTACGACGGCCACGCGCAGCCCGCCCGACACCTGCGGACCGGGCAGCCACAGCCACACCATCCCGGTCACCGCCGCACACCCCGCCACCGCCGCCACCGCCGGGACCCGCGCGCCCGGCACCGCGACCAGCAGCACCAGCGCGCAGTTCACCGCCACCACCAGCAGGCTCACCAGCCACACCCCGCCCACCGAGGCCAGCCGCAGCGCCGGCGGGACCTGCCACTGGCTGGCCCCGAGCAGTCCCCACGGCCCGCCCAGCCCCTGCCAGGATCGGGCCAGCTCCGACAGCAGCCACCCCGCCGGTACGAGGACCAGCCCGGCCGCCGCCCGACCCGCGCCCGGCGCCCCGCCCAGCAACCGCCGTACCAGCAGCGCCCAGGGGATCCAGAGCAGCCCGAGCAGCGCGGCCAGCGGGACCAGGAAGACGCCCAGGCTCGGCAGCAGCCAGTGGTGCACCGCCACGATGAAGCCCGCCCCGCCGAGCCAGCCCTCCAGCGCGGCCCGCCGCCCGGTGGGGGCGCAGCGCAGCAGCAGCATCCAGGGCACGAGGACGGCGTACGCGGACCACCACGCCCCCGGCGCCGGAAAGGCGAGGCAGGGCAGCGCCCCGGCGGCCGCCGCGGCCGCCGCACGCCACCACCGGGTCCGCCTCGTGAGCAGCATCGCGCGCCTCCGCTTCCAGTGTGGGACCGCCCTCGGCCGGGCGCGGCTCAGGCCGACAGGTGGCGCCACTTCTCGTGGACCGTGACCCCCGTGAGCCGCCAGCCGTCCGCGGTGCGGGCGAGGGCGAAGGAGTAGCGCCCGGCGGCGACGAAGTTGGGGGTCGTACCGCGGTCGTCGGCGCCCGCCAGCCGCATCGGGTTGAGGAAGTCCGCCCGGACCCGCGCCGAGTCCCCGGGACAGCCGCCCCGGTCCTCCAGCCGGATCAGCCGGTTGACGATCAGGTGCTGGCGGACGGGGAACAGCTTCATGGTCTCCGCGAGCCAGTCGGCGACCTCCCCGGCCGGGCCCTCGACCCCGCCCGCGGAGCTGTAGTCGGCCCGCCCGGCGGGGGTGAACAGGGCGCGGTAGGCGGCCCAGTCCCCGTCGTCGACGGCCACCGCGTACCCCGAGACCACCTCGTCGATGGCGAGCCGGTCCATCACGGTCGCAAGGTCCACACGCTGCGTCATCGGGTCAGTGTGGGGCTGCGCGGCGACGAGGCCAAGGGGCATGCGCCCATTGATCCGCAAGGCGGCGGATCAGTGGCCGGAATGCGCCTCCCGCTGCCGGATCACGACCAGGAACGCGTCACTGGCCAGGTCCATCACCACTTCCGCCGGAACGCCCTCGCGCGTCCGCTGCGCCGCGTACTCCTCGGCGGGCCAGCTCCCCCTCGGACTTCCCGCCGGAAAACGCTCCAGTACCACGCGGCCCATGGGGCACCCCCTGCTCCTCGCCTTCAGGTCTGTCACGCACAACGACGCGGGGGCCGCCCGGGAACGTTCCCGGGCGGCCCCCGCATCGACTTCGGGCCAGGGCCGCTACGAGCCCGACTCACCCGCGTGCGGGCTGAGCACACCCATGCCGATCAGCACGAACAGCGCGATGCCGAGCAGGATGCGGTAGACCACGAAGGGCATGAAGCTCTTGGTGGAGATGAACTTCATGAACCACGCGATGACCGCGTAGCCGACGAAGAAGGCGATCACCGTGGCGAAGATCGTCGGTCCCCAGGAGATGTGGCCGGGGCTCTCGATCACGTCCTTGATCTCGAACGCGCCGGAGGCCAGCACGGCCGGGATGGCCAGGAGGAAGGAGTACCGGGCCGCCGCCTCGCGGGTGAAGCCGAGCAGCAGGCCGCCCGAGATCGTCGCACCGGAGCGCGAGACGCCCGGGATCAGGGCCATCGCCTGGCAGACACCGAAGATCAGACCGTCCTTGACGCCCAACTCCCGGAGCGTCTTGCGCTGCTTGACCACCCGGTGCCGCCCGCCCTCCTCGTCGCGCGAGGCGAGCCAGTCCGCGAAACCGAGGACGAGGCCCATCACGATCAGGGTGGTCGCGGTCAGCCGCAGGTCACGGGCCGGACCGGTGATCTGGTCCTTGAACGCGACGCCCAGGACACCGATCGGGATCGAGCCGACGATGACCAGCCAGCCCATCTTGGCGTCCTGCTCGGAGCGCAGCGCCTTGGTGAACAGGGAGCGGAACCAGGTGGAGATGATCCTCGCGATGTCCTTGCGGAAGTAGATCAGCACGGCCGCCTCGGTGCCGATCTGGGTGATGGCCGTGAAGGCCGCGCCCGGATCGTGCCAGCCGGCGAAAGCCGCGGTCAGCCGCAGGTGCGCGCTGGAGGAGATCGGGAGGAACTCCGTAAGCCCCTGGACGAGACCGAGGATTAGGGATTCGAACCAGCTCATGTCGGGGTGCGCTCGTCCTTGTGATCGTCGGGCAGTTCGGTCCGATGCTAGGGCCCGTGGGGAGCCGCCGTGACCACTGGGGGGTGTGCGGGCGCGGACGCGCGGGCGGGGGCGGGCGCGAGGCTGTGCCGCTTGCGCCAGGCGACCGCGGCCGCGGCCGCTCCCGAGAGGGCGATGAACCCGGACGAGACGAGGAACGCGGGCGATCCGGGGGAGGAGGCGCTGGCTCCGGCGATCACGTACGCGGCGGTGTTCGGCACCGTCCCCAGGGCCGTCGCGAGCAGGAAGGGGAGCCAGCCGCACCGCGAGACGGCGGCGAGGTAGTTGGCCGCGGCGAACGGCACCCCGGGAAGGATCCGCACCGCGAGCATCGAGCGGAAACCGTGCCGGCTCAGCTGCGCGTCGGCCGCCTCCAGCCAGCGCCCGCGCAGATACGGACGCAACGCCTCCTGCCCCATGACCCGGCCCAGCCCGAACGCGACACCGGCGCCGGCCACCGTGCCGCCGACGGCCGCCACCAGCCCGAACGGGGCGCCGAAGACCGCCCCGGCGGCGAGGTTCAGCAGCGGCCGGGGCACGAACGCGGCCGTGCACAGGCCGTACGCGCCCGCGAACAGCAGCACCCCCGCGCCCACCGGCAGCCCCGGCGGCCAGCCCCGCGACAGCAGCCGCTGGGGCTCGTACAGCAGCACGCACACACCGGCCGCGGCCAGCAGCACGACGAGCAGCGACAGCCGGGCCATCGGCGCGAGGAGGAGGGACATCCGGGGAGACTAGCCGACCCGTGAGGCGCCCCGCCGTAATCCAGGCCTCATCCCGGCGCACCGCAGCGGTCCTCGCGGCACCGCGCCGTGGTGCGGTCAGCCGGGTTGCGTCAGACTGCCCACACCTGCGGCGTGACGGACGCGAGGGAACGGAACGAAGGGGCCGACATGGACGGCGGTACGGCACTGGTGCTCGGCGGCGGGGGGCTGACCGGCGTCGGCTGGGAGTCCGGGATCCTGTACGGGCTGGCCCGCGCCGGCGTGGACCTCAGCACCGCCGACCTGGTCGTCGGCACCTCGGCCGGGTCCGTGGTCGGCGCCCAGCTCACCGCGGGCCTCACTCCGCGGGAACTGTACGAGCGCCAGCTCGGCGGCCCGGCCGGGGAGATCCCGGCCCGGCTCGGGGCGGCGGTCTTCGCCCAGTACGCCCTGGCCATGCTGCGCTCGCGGGACGCCGGCGCCTACCGCCGGCGGGTCGGTGCCTTCGCGCTGGCCGCCGACACGGGCGCGGAGGCCGAGCGGCGCAAGGTGCTGGCGGCCCGGCTCGTCTCCCACGAGTGGCCCGAGCGCCGGTTCGTCGTCACCGCCGTCGACGCGCTCACCGGTGAGCCCGCCGACTTCGACCGGGAGAGCGGGGCCGGACTCGTCGACGCCGTCTCCGCGAGCTGCGCCGTACCGGGCGTGTGGCCGCCGGTGACGGTCGGCGGACGCCGCTTCATCGACGGCGGGGTCCGCTCGGCGACCAACGCCGACCTCGCCTCCGGGTACGCGCGGGTGGTGATCCTCGCGCCGATGGCCCTCGGTTCGGCCCTGGTCCCCTCACCCGCCGCCCAGGCGGCCCGGCTGCGGGCCGCCGGAGCCCGGGTGCTGCTCATCACCCCATCCCCGCAGGCCCGCAAGGCCTTCGGGCGCAACGTCCTCGACCCCGCGCGGCGGGAACCGGCCGCCCGCGCCGGCCTCGCGCAGGCCGCGGGGCACACCGCCGACGCGGCGGCCGTCTGGGCGGCCTGACAATGGTGGGGTGAGCGACGAACAGATCCCCGTGATCCGGGAAGTGGACCAGGGCACCGCCAAACTGATGCCGGACGTGGACCGGGAGCGGGCCTGGCTGCTCACCGTCGACGGGGCGCCCCAGTCGTACGTCGACCTCGACGAGCCCGAGCACCTGGAGTTCGAGTACGTACGCCGCCTCGCGCACGTGCTGGACTGCGCGGCGGAGCCGGGGGCCGCGCTGGACCTGCTGCACCTGGGCGGAGGCGCGCTCACCCTCCCGCGCTACGCCGCGGCCACCCGCCCGGGGTCACGGCAGGACGTGGTGGAGTTCGACGCCGCCCTGGTGGACCTGGTGGAGCGGCACCTGCCGCTGGCGCCCGGGGCGGGGGTGAGGGTGCACGCCGCCGATGCGCGGGACTGGCTGGAGGCCGCCGCGGGAGCGAGCGCGGACGTCCTGGTCGCCGACGTGTTCGGGGGCTCGCGGGTGCCGGCCCGGCTGACCTCGGTGGAGTACGCGCGGCAGGCGGCGCGGGTGCTGAGGCCCGGCGGCCTGTACGCGGCGAACCTGGCCGACGGCGCGCCGTTCGGCTTCCTCAAGGCCCAGCTGGCCACCTTCGCGGCCGCGTTCGCGCAGCTGGCGCTGATCGCCGAGCCGGGGGTGCTGCGGGGGCGGCGCTTCGGCAACGCGGTGCTGCTGGCCTCCGACGCGCCGCTGCCGGTGGCCGCCCTGGCCCGGCGCTGCGCCGCCGACGCCTTCCCCGCCCGGGTGGAGTCGGGGGAGGGGCTCGCCCGGTTCATGCGCGGGGCGCGTCCGGTGCCCGACGCGGAGGCGGTGCCCTCCCCGGCCCCGCCGGAGGGCGCCTTCAGCCTGGGATGACCACGGCGGCGGCCTGCGCGGGGGCCTGCTCCGCGGGGGCGGGGGCGCTCTTGCCGGGCGGGGGCTTGCGGGTGATGCGGCGCACTTCGGGGACGAACAGCACCAGGGCGGTGGCGGCGACCACCAGCCCCGCGCAGCCCCACAGCGCCGTCGTGCGGCCGAAGGCGGATTCGGCCGGGCCGGCCAGCGCGGTGGCGAGCGGGAGCATGGACAGCGAGCCGAACCAGTCGTAGGCGGAGACCCGGGAGAACTTCTCCTCCGGTATCTCCTGGTGCATCGTGGTCATCCAGTTCACGCCGAACACCTCGATCGCGGCGCCGCTGACGAGCATCACCGCGCACAGCCCCCACGCGGGCAGCGGCACCGCCAGCCCCGCCGAGGGCAGCGCCAGCGGGAACACGCACAGGGTGCCGACCAGCAGCAGGCGGCGCGGTTTCCACACCATCATCAGGAGCGCTCCGGCGATGGTGCCGGCGCCGAAGAAGGCCAGGGCCACGCCCCAGGGCGCCGGCCCGCCCAGCCGGTCGCGGGCGACGAGGGGCCCGTACACCGCCTCCGCCGCCCCGACGACGGCCACGACCACGGAGAACTGGAGCACGATGCTCCACAGCCAGGGGCGGGTGCGGAACTCCACCCAGCCCTCGCGCAGGTCGGCCAGCAGGCCCCCGCCGGGGGCCCGTTCGGCGACGGGGCCGACGTCGAGGAAGACGCGCAGCGCGCCGGCGGCCGCGAAGGACGCCGCGTCCACGGCCAGCACCCAGCCGGGGCCGATCGCGGCGATCATGGCGCCGCCCAGGGCCGCTCCGCCGATGCCGGCGCCGTTCACGGCCATCCGGAAGAGCGCGAAGGCCCGGTTGGAGTGTTCGCCGGAGACGCTGGCGAACAGCATGCCCTCGGCCGCCGGGTTGAAGAAGGCGGTGCCGGTACCGCACAGCGCGGAGAGCAGCATCATCTGCCACAGCCGGGGCTCGCCCGCGAGCACGAGCACGGCGAAGGCGGCCTGCGACAGGCAGTTGAGGGCGTTGGCCGCGACCATCACGTGGTGCCGCGGCAGCCGGTCGGCGAGGGCCCCGCCCACGAGCAGGAACAGGACGAGGGGCAGCGTACGGGCGGCGGCGACGAGCCCGACGTCCGCACCGGAGCCGCCCGCTTCGAGGACCGCGAAGGAGGCGGCGATCAGCGCGCCGTGGCTGCCGAGGTTGGTGACGACCGCGGAGCCCGTCAGGAGGGTGTAGTTGCGTCCGGCCCAGTCGGGCCGGCGGCGGGGGGTCCGGAGGACGGTACGGGGGCTCACCCCGGGACTATCCCCTGCCCCGGGCCGGGAATCCAAACGAAATAACGCAGAACGGATCGCCGGCCCGGGGATCCTGCGGCCACGGCGGGCCGCCCGGTCAGCCGCCGCTCAGGCGCACCGAGCTGAGGATCTTCTCGTACGTCGCCTGGTCCACCTCGCCGGGGACGCCGGCGGCGCCGTAGAGGACCCAGCTGGCGAAGTCACCCTTGGCGTTCCTGAAGCTGAAGGCGATGCTCTTGCCGTCCGAGGAGCACTTGTTCTCCTTGGGGACGTTGCTCACGGTCGCCGTGGCCACGTGCCCCTTGAGGCCGGAGGAGGAGGTGTACTCCTTGGGCTCGGAGATCTTGACGTTCTCCTTCGGCAGCTTCTGCGCGTACGCGGCGTACACCCAGGTGCCGGCTTCGTTGCGGGCGGCGTCGGCGGTGTCCTTCGCGCCCTGGCCGCCCTTGGTGCCGGTGCCGGCCAGGGAGGTGGTCTCCTCGCGGCCGTCCTTGTTGGAGTCCACCTTGCACCAGTCCTCCTTGAGGAAGGCGGGCGCGGAGAACATGACGAACGGGGAGCCGTCCTTCTTGGCCTCGTCCTCGAAGCCGGAGGCCATCCCGGAGCCCAGCACGTTCCACTCCGGCGGGACGTCGAAGGCGGTGCCGTGCTTCGGGTTGATGACCACCTTCCAGCCCGGGATCACCGGCTTGATGTCACCGCCGGCGCGCGGGTTGGCACCGCTGGGGGCCGGAGGCGCGACGGGGGCGACGGGCGCGGGGGAGGAGGCGGCCGGCTTGTTGCCGGCCTGGTTGCCGCCCTCGTCGTCCCGGGTCAGCACGAAGCCGGCGGTGGCGGCCGCCGTCACGACGACCGCGGAGGCGGCGACGATGGCCACGGTGCGCGTGGAGAAGGGGCTCCCGCCGGACTGCCGGGGCGGCTGCGCCGGCTGGGGGGCCTGGCCCCAGGGCTGGACCGGCGGCGGGGTCTGGTAGCCCGGCTGCGGGTATCCGTAGCCGGGCTGCTGCTCACCGAATCCCGGCTGAGGCTGCTGCTGGTACGGGTTCGGCTGTCCCGGCTGCTGCTGGTACGGGTTCTGGTTGGCGCCCTGGGGGTTCTGCTCTCCCCCGGGCTGCTGCTGTCCTGGCCACATGGCCGGTAACCATAGTGGGAGCCGTCGGCGGGAGCCACGTCCGCCCCCCGTCCCGGCTCTGGCCAAGCGCATCTACTCGTGGGTAACATCGCGTGTCATGAGCGCAGAACAGATGAACGTGGGCGAACTGCTCGCCCAGACCGTGCCGATGGCCCGCACCCTGAACCTCGAGTTCCTGGAGACCACTCCGGAGCGCGCCGTCGTCCGGCTGCCGGACCAGCCCGACTTCCACAACCACGTGGGCGGCCCGCACGCCGGCGCCATGTTCACCCTCGCCGAGTCCGCGAGCGGCGCCATCGTCCTGGCCGCCTTCGGCGACCAGCTCTCCCGCGCCGTGCCGCTGGCCGTCAAGGCGGAGATCGGCTACAAGAAGCTCGCCAAGGGCGTCGTCACCGCCACCGCCACCCTCGGCCGCCCGGCCGCCGACGTCGTGGCGGAACTCGACGCGGGCGGCCGCCCCGAGTTCCCCGTCACCATCGCCATCCAGCGCGAGGACGAGGCCGTCACCGGCGAGATGACGGTCGTCTGGACGCTGCGCCCCAACGCGTAGCCGTCGCCGCCCGCGGGCTGAGAGCGACAGCCGCCCCGGCGCGTCACGCCGCGGACGGGGCGCGGGCAGGGCACAGTGAAGGAGGGAGCGGTCCGGCGCGGGCCGCTCCCTTCGTGTTGTCCGGGGCCGGGACGGGGGGCGTCAGGGGGCGGTCGCCTCGAAGTGGCCGGAAAACGGCCCGGCGGGAGGTGTTCGCCGGTCGTTCGTCCCGAGAACGCCCGCTTTGGACGAAGGCTGTCCTGAGGAACGGATAGGCTGCCCGTTCGGCGTGTCTCGGGGGCGCGCCGGTGACGACGAGGGAGGACGTACCGGTGCACATCCAGGAATGGCTGGAGACGATTCCGGCGATCAGTGTCTATCTCCTGGTGGGGCTGGTCATCGGGCTCGAAAGCCTGGGCATCCCGCTCCCGGGCGAGATCATCCTCGTCAGCTCGGCCCTGCTCGCCTCGCAGCACGGGCAGATCGACCCGGTGGTCCTCGGCCTGTGCGCCATCGCGGGCGCGATCATCGGCGACTCCATCGGGTACGCGATCGGCCGCCGCGGCGGCAAGCCGCTGCTGGAGAAGCTCGGCCGGCGCTTCCCCAAGCACTTCGGGCCCGAACACGTGGCCATGGCCGAGCGGTCCTTCGACAAGTGGGGCATGTGGGCCGTCTTCTTCGGACGCTTCGTCGCCCTGCTGCGGATCTTCGCCGGGCCGCTGGCCGGCGTCCTGCGGATGCCCTACTGGCGCTTCCTCGTCGCCAACGTCCTCGGCGGCATCCTCTGGGCCGGCGGCACCACCGCCGTCATCTACTCGGTCGGCATCGTCGCGGAGCCCTGGCTGAAGCGATTCTCCTGGCTGGCGCTGCTGGTGGCCCTGCTGATCGGGCTCACCGTGACCCTGGTGCTGCGCGGCCGGATGAAGAAGGCGGCGGCCGAGGCCCGCGAGGCGGCCCCGGCGCCGGAGCCCGCCACCGCCCCGGCGGGCGCCTCGGACTGACCGGGAGTCCGGTTCGGGGGGCCCGGCTCGGGGGTCTCGTTCCTCAGCCGGACCTGGGGCCTTGGTCCTCGGACTGACCCGGGGCCCCGCCCTCGGGCCGACCCAGGGGTCCGGCGGGCTCGGGTCCCGGCGGGCGAGGGCGACCCGGGCCCCGGCCGGTCGGGGCGTCAGTCCCCGGGCGTCACCGAGGCGCGGTGCTGCTTGGCCAGCTCCGTGTACATCGCGGCGTTCACCTTGATGCCCTCGCGCTCCTCCTCGGTGAGCTCCCGCCGCACCTTGGCGGGGACGCCCGCGACCAGGGAGCCGGGCGGGACCACCATGCCCTGCGGCACCAGGGCCTGCGCGGCCACCAGCGACCCCGCGCCGATCACGGCGCCGTTCAGCACCGTCGCCCCCATCCCGATGAGGCAGTCGTCCTCCACGGTGCAGCCGTGCACGACCGCGTTGTGCCCGATCGACACGCGCTCGCCGATGGACACCGGGAAGCCGGGGTCCACGTGCACCGTGCAGTTGTCCTGCACGTTGCTGTCCGCGCCCAGGGTGATCGGGCCGCAGTCGCCGCGCAGCACCGCCGAGTACCAAAGGCTCGCGCCGGCGGCCAGGGTGACGTCGCCGACGACCACGGAGGTGGGCGCGGTGAAGGCCGTCGGGTCGACCGACGGCTTCCGGTCGCCGACTCCCGCGATGAGAGCCCCCTGGTGCGCCTGGTTCGGCTGATTCGTCATGGTCACTTCCCTCTGCTTCCGGATGCCGCGCTACCGGCACCGTAGGGCACGGCGCCCCGCGGCCCCGCGATGGGGTGAAGATCACAGGAACCCGGTCCGGACCTCCGGCGCGGCGCCCACTACCGTGGCCGGGTGCCGAAGAACCAGAACACGTTCTCATCCCTGGCGGCGCTGCGGCGCCGGATCGCCAGCCGCGCGGTGCACGCCGGCTGGCGCTGGATGCAGCAGGCCGGGGCGGTCACCGCGCGGCACCCGGGCCGGCTGCGCTTCGGCGCGATCGGCGAGGGCACCCGGCTCGCCTTCCCTCAGGGCACCGTCTTCGGGGAGCGCTGGATCCGGCTGGGCGCGCACTGCATCATCGCCGAGCAGGTCACCCTGACGGCCGGGATGATGCCGGACCTCGACCTCGGGGCGGACCCGGTGCTCGTGCTGGGCAACGGAGTGGTCCTCGGCCGCGGCAGCCACGTCATCGCCGACGCCCGGATCGCCATCGGCGACGACACCTTCTGCGGCCCCGGCGTGTACATCACCTCCACCAACCACAGCTACGACGACCCCCACGAGCCCGTCGGCCGGCAGTGGCCCCGCAGCGCCCCGGTGGAGATAGGGCCGGGCTGCTGGCTGGGCACGGGAGCGGTGATCCTGCCCGGCGCGAAGCTGGGCCGCAATGTCGTGGTGGCCGCGGGGGCCGTCGTACGGGGCGAGGTGCCGGACCACGCCGTGGTGGCGGGCGCCCCGGCCAAGGTCGTGCGCCGGTGGGAGCCGGAGACGGGCTGGCAGCCCCCGCTGCGCACCCCCGCGCCGGTGCCGATCCCCGACGGGATGACGCCCGAGCAGCTGCGCGGGCTGGCGCTGCTGGCGGAGGCCGAACAGTCCTGACGGGCTGAGGCTGTGGCTCCGTACCCTGCCGGGCGGGGAGGTCAGCCCGCGGCGAGCAGGACCGTGCCCGCCAGGGCCAGGCCGGCGCCGGCCGCCTGGACGCTGCGCAGCCGTTCCTTGAGCACGACGAAGGCGGCGAGCGCGGTGGCCACCGGGTAGAGCGAGGAGATCACGGCCGCCACGGTGACGGGGCCGTTCTGGGCGGCGAGGGAGTAGGTGCCGTTGGCGGCGACATCGGCCAGGCCCACGAAGGCCAGCGCCGGCAGCATGCTCCACAGCACCCGCGGACCGGTGCCCTCCGGCAGCGCGGGAACGCCGCGCCGGGTCTGGGCCAGCAGGGCGACGCCGCCCACGGTGACGTTCGTGACCCGCTGTACGAACAGGGCGAGGAACAGCCCGGTCACGGTGGTGGAGGCCTCGGCGATCAGGGCCATGACCGCGCCGAAGCCGAAGGCCGCGACGAGGGTCAGCACCACCGCCCGCCGCTGCACGGGGGCGCCGCGCAGTTCGGGACCGCCGGCCAGGACGACGCCGACGACGGCCACCGCGATGCCCGCGAACTGGCCGAATCCCGGCCGCTCGCCCAGTGCCAGCCCCACCCCGACCGGCACGACCACGCCGAGGGAGCCGAGCGGTGAGACCACGCCCATCGGGCCGAGCGCCAGCGCCTTGTAGAAGCTGAGCATCGCCGCCGGCCCGACCAGGCCCGCCGCCGCCGCGAACCACAGCTGCGGCCCGGCCTCGCTCCAGGCGCCGGTGGCGATCACGACCGCCCCGAGCACGACGACGGCGACGAGCTGCGAGACCACCAGTACCGTCAGCGCCGGTACGCGGCGCGTCAGCAGCCCGCCGCCGAAGTCGGACAGGCCCCACAGCAGGGCGGTGGCCAAGGCGAGGAGGGCGGTCATGGCAGGACCTCACAGTACAGTTCGGTGAACGGCGGAGTGCAGCATCGAATACACCGCAGCGTAGTTCAGTGTGCTGGACTGTGTCATCCAAAATATTGGACCCACAAGGGACGGAACGGTGTCGGACCTCGAACAGCTCACCCAGGCCCTCGCCCGCAACCTCAAGAGGTGGCGCGGCGAACGCGGTTTCACCCTGGAAGCGCTCGCCGCCCGGGCGGGCGTCAGCCGCGGCATGATCATCCAGATCGAGCAGGCCCGTACGAACCCCAGCGTGGGCACCACGGTCAAACTCGCCGACGCCCTCGGGGTGAGCATCACCACCCTCCTCGACTACGAGCGGGGGCCGCAGGCCCACGTGGTGCTGCCGGGGCAGGGGGTGCGGATGTGGTCGAGCGGGGCGGGCAGCGAGGCCCGGATGCTGCTCGGGGACGACCGGCGCGGGCCCGTCGAGATGTGGACCTACCGTCTGGAGGCCGGAGACGGCACGGCCTCCGACCCGCACCCGGCCGGAACCTTCGAGATGCTGCACGTCACGGCCGGGGAACTGACGCTCCACATCGGCGACGACCGGTACGTGGTCCCGACGGGCGGGGCCGTCTCCTTCGAGGCGGACCTCCCGCACGCCTACCGCAACGAGGGCGCCGCCCTCCTGGAGATGACCATGGCGGTCTCGATCCCGCCGGTCCAGGGCACCACCGCCCGCCCTTCCTAGGAGGCCGTGTCGTCGAAGTCCCTCCTGGCGGTGGCCTTGACGACACTCCCTAGAGCGCCGGGATCTCGATGGCGGGGCAGCGGTCCATCACCATCTCCACCCCGGCCCCGCGCGTCCGCGCGAAGGCGGCCTCGTCGACCACGCCGAGCTGGAACCAGACGGCCTCGGCGCCGATGGCCACCGCGTCGTCGGCGACCCGGCCGGCCAGGGCGCTGTTCACGAAGACGTCCACCACGTCGACCTTGAACGGGATCGCCTCCAGCGACGGGTACCCCGGCTCGCCGTGCACCGTCTCCGCCTTCGGGTGCACCGGCACCACGCGCTTCCCGAACCTCTGGAGCACCTGCGCCACCCCGTAGGCGGCCCGGTCCCGGTTGGAGGACAGGCCCACCACGGCCCAGGTGTCACCGAGCTCGGTGAGGATCTTGCGGATGGTCGCCTGGTCGCCGTACACGTGCGCCGCCTCCTGCTGGGGTCGTCCCGCCGAATCGTTCGGCTGGATCAACGGCGAGGACACCTCTCCGATTCCCGGACAGCGGGGCGCCGGCCGCTGTGTAGCCTCGTGATCCGTCCGGACGAACAGGGGGCAGGGGATGGACCTCGCCGGGAACCATGCTGCGATCCGGCTCCCCGAAGGGTCGTGGTGGGACTGGGACGTCGTCGCCTGGGACCGCGGACGGCTGACGCTCGCCGCCGGCCACGACCTGGCCTACCACCACGGCCTGGAGCTCGTCTTCCACGACCCGCTCTTCGTCGGCTGCCCCTCCGCCTTCCACGATGCGGCCTTCCGTGCCCCGTCGCCGGACGAGTTCACGCGGCTCACGCGTCGGCTCGGATGCGAACCGGCCGTCGTGGTCGCCTTCGAGGCCGACGCGGGCGGGCAGGAGCCCGTCTCCTGCCTCATCGCCGCCGAGCGGCTCGACATCGTCCGGGAAACCGTCCTGCGGTACTGGCGCGCCGACGCGGGGCCCGATCAGCGCTACGCGCCCTGGGTGCGGCCCCCCGGGCCCGAGGCTGGCCGGCCGGCACGGCTTAGGGTGGAGCGGTGAGCGCAGACATGTACGTGACGGTGGCCCGTGAGGGGATGCACGAGGCCGAGATCAACCGGTCGCGGTTCCTGTGCTCGCTCGCGCCCGCCGCGACCGAGCAGGAGGCGCAGGAGTTCATCGCGCGCATCCGCAAGGAGCACCCCACCGCCTCGCACAACTGCTACGCCTACGTGATCGGCGCCAACGCCTCCGTGCAGAAGGCCGGCGACGACGGGGAGCCCGGCGGGACCGCCGGGGTGCCCATGCTCCAGATGCTGACGCGGCGCGACGTCCGGTACGCCGTCGCCGTCGTCACCCGGTACTACGGCGGTGTGAAGCTCGGGGCCGGCGGGCTCATCCGGGCCTACGGCGGTGTCGTCGGCGAGGCGCTGGACGCCCTCGGGACCGTCACCCGCCACCGCTACCGGCTGGCCACCGTCACCGTCGACCACCAGCGGGCCGGCAAGACCGAGAACGACCTCCGCTCCACCGGCCGCGCGGTGCTGGACGTGCGCTACGGGGAGGCCGTCTCGATCGAGGTCGGCCTCCCCGAGGCGGACATCGAGGCCTTCCGGGCCTGGCTCGCCGACGCCACCGCCGGGACCGCCGGCTTCGAGCTCGGCGGCGAGGCCTACGGCGAGGGCTGAGCGCCGGGCCTGAGCGCCGGGCCTGAGCGCCGGGGCTCATGACCGGGGCGGTCGAGGAGCCGGTCGGTGTTGCGCAGGACGTGGCGGGTGCGGTCCGGGCAACGCATGCCGGGAAGTCGCCGGGGTGCCCGGGAGTCCGCAAGTACCCCAAGCCGTCAAGGGAGTTCGGCCACCCAGGCCCGCACCACCGCGCGGTCCCGCGAGGCGTCGGCCCGTTCCGCCCCCGGCGCGGGCGGAAACCCCCGGTCCGGCCCGGGCGCGGTCGCGGACCGGTTAGCCTGGAGGGTCGGTGCGGAGCCACGGAGGAGAGCAAGCGTGCGGGTCGGAGCGGTCGAGTGAAGTTCCTGCACACCTCCGACTGGCACCTGGGCCGGTCCTTCCACCGCGTCAGCATGCTCGGGGCCCAGGCCGCCTTCGTCGACCACCTCGTCGAAACCGTCCGGGAGCACGAGGTCGACGCCGTCCTCGTCGCCGGGGACGTCTACGACCGGGCCGTGCCCCCGCTGCCCGCCGTCGAGCTCTACGACCGCGCGCTGCACCGGCTCGCCGACCTCGGCGTGCCCACGGTGATGATCTCCGGGAACCACGACTCGGCCCGCCGTCTCGGTGTCGGCGCCGGGCTGATCGGCCGGGCCGGGATCCACCTCAGGACGGACCCCGCCGGCTGCGCCGACCCCGTGGTGCTGGCCGACGTACACGGTGACGTGGCCCTGTACGGGCTGCCGTACCTGGAACCGGCGCTCGTCAAGGACACCTTCGCCGCCGCGAAGGTCAGCCACGAGGCGGTGCTCGGCGCGGCCATGGACCGGATACGGGCCGACCTGGCCGGCCGGGCCCCCGGCACCCGCTCCGTGGTCCTCGCCCACGCCTTCGTCACCGGCGGGCAGGCCAGCGACAGCGAACGCGACATCGCCGTCGGCGGGGTCGAGGCCGTACCCGCCTCCGTCTTCGACGGGGTGGACTACGCCGCCCTCGGCCACCTCCACGGCTGCCAGACGATCAACGAACGGGTCCGCTACTCCGGTTCCCCGCTCGCCTACTCCTTCTCCGAGGCCGCCCACCGCAAGACCATGTGGCTGGTCGACCTCGGCCCGGACGGGGAGATCACCGCCGAGCGGATCGACTGCCCCGTGCCCCGCCCCCTCGCCCGGCTGCGCGGACGGCTCGACGACCTGCTGGAGGACCCCGCGCACACCGCGTACGAGGCCTCCTGGATCGAGGCCACCCTCACCGACCCCGTCCGGCCCGACGAGCCCATGGCCCGGCTCGCCGCCCGCTTCCCGCACACCCTCAGCCTCGCCTTCGACCCCGAAGGCCGCGAGGAGGACGGCACGGCCTCCTACGCACAGCGCCTCAAGGGCCGCAGCGACCAGGAGATCGCCGAGGACTTCGTCGCCCACGTCCGCGGCGGCGGCAGCGCCGACGAGGCCGAGCGGGCCGTACTGCGGGGCGCCTTCGAGGACGTACGCGCCGAGGACGGCCGCCTGGAGGCCGGCCGATGAGGCTGCACCGGCTCCAGGTCACCGCCTTCGGACCCTTCGCCGAACCCCAGACCATCGACTTCGACGCCCTCTCCGGCGCCGGGATCTTCCTGCTGCACGGCCCCACCGGCGCCGGCAAGACCTCCGTCCTCGACGCCGTCTGCTACGCCCTCTACGGATCCGTCCCCGGCTCCCGCCAGGCCCCCGGCACCACCCTGCGCAGCGACCACGCCGCCCCGGCCACCCCGACCGAGGTCACCCTCGAACTCACCGCGGGCGGCCGCCGCCTGGAGATCACCCGGCGCCCGGAACAGGACCGTCCCAAGAAGCGCGGCACCGGCACCACCAAGGACAAGGCGCAGTCCTGGCTCCGCGAGCACACCGGGGACGGCTGGACCGCCCTCAGCCGCTCCCACCAGGAGATCGGTGAGGAGATCGAACAGCTCCTCGGGATGAGCCGCGAACAGTTCTGCCAGGTGGTCCTGCTGCCGCAGGGGGAGTTCGCCCAGTTCCTGCGGGCCGGGGCCGAAGCCCGCGGCCGGCTCCTCGGGCGGCTCTTCGACACCCGCCGCTTCGCTGCCGTCGAGACCCTGCTCGCCGAGCGCCGGCGCGCCGCCGAGGCCCGGGTGCGGGCCGGCGACGAGAAGGTGCTCGCCGCCGCCCAGCGGCTCGCGCAGGCCGCCGGGGACTGCGCCGACCTGCGGGCCTGGCCGCTGCCGGGCCACCAGCCCGGCGACCCGGGGCTCGCGGAGGCCGTCCGGGCCTGGGCGGCCGTCGCCCGCTGCTCCGCCCGGGAGCGGCTCACCGTCGCCGAGTACGCGCTGGCCGCCGTCGAGGGACGGCACGCCGCCACCCGGCGCGACGCCGAGGAGGCGCGGGAACTCGACCGGCTCCAGCGCCGCCACGCCGAAACCGCCCGCCGGGCGGCCCTGCTGGAGGAGGCCGGGCCGGAGCGCGAGCGCGTACGGGCCCTGCTGGACCGGGCCCGCCGGGGCGCCCTCGTGGCCCCCGCCCTGGAACTGCGCGGCGCAGCCGCCGCCGCCCACCTCACCGCCGCGCACGCCGAGACCCTGGCCCGCGCCGAACTCCCCCCGGCCCTCGCCGGAGCCGGCACCGAGCAGCTCGCCGCCGTCGAGCAGCGCCTGCGCGAGGACCTCGGCGCGGCCGGCGCCGCCCAGCGCGCGGAACAGCGCAGCGCCGAGATCGGCCGCGAGCGCGCCATGCTGGAGCGGGAGTCCCGGGACGCCGACGAGCGGTACCAGGAGTCCGCCGAGTGGCTCGCCCGCTGGGAGGCCACCCGGGCCGGCCTCCAGGAGCGCCTCGACTCCGCGCAGCAGGCCCTGACCCTCGCGGAGCAGCTCGCGGGGCGCCTCGAGCCGGTCCGGATGCAGCTGACCGCCGCCCGGCGCCGCGACGCCCTCGCCGCCGACGCCGAAGCCGCCGCGGGCGAACTGCTGCGGGCGCGCGAGGAGGCGTCCGCCGCCCGGGAGAGCTGGCTGGAGCTGAAGGAGGCCCGGCTGCGCGGCATCGCCGCCGAACTCGCCGAGGCCCTGACCGCCGGGCAGCCCTGCACGGTGTGCGGCTCCGAAGAGCACCCCGCTCCGGCCCGCCCCGCCCCCGGGCACGTGGACCGCGCCGCCGAGGACGCCGCCCACGCCCGCTTCGAACAGGCCGAGGAGCGCAGGGCTGCCGTCGAGCGCAGGCTCGCCGCCGTCCGGGAGGCCGAGGCCGAGGCCGCCTCCGCCGCCGGTGACGCCACCACCGCCGAACTCCTCGCCCTCACCGCCGACCTGAGCGCCCGCCACGCCGCCGCCCACGCGGACGCGGCCGCACTGCACGCCGCCCGCGAGCGCCTCGCCCGCGCCGAGCGGGAGTACGAGGCGCGCAGCTCCGACCGGCTCGAAGCCGAACGCCGCGCCGCCGCCCGGGCCTCCCGGCGCGAGGCCCTCGACCAGGAGCAGGCCTCCCTCGAAGCCGAACTGGTCCTCGTACGGGCCGACTCGCCCAGCGTCGCCGCCCGCGCTCGCACCCTCGAGGACCGCATCCGGATGGTCACCACCGCCGCCGCCGCGCTGCGCCGGGCGGAGACCACCGCGGCCCGGCTGAAGGAGGCCGACGACCAGCTCGCCGACGCCGCCTTCCGGGCCGGCTTCGAGACCACCGAGGCCGCGGCCGACGCCGTGCTCCCCGAGTACGAACGCACCGCGCTCCAGCACCGCCTGGACGCCTGGCAGGCCGAGGAGGCCATGCTGGCCGACCGCCGCGCCGAGCGGGACACCGCCGACGCGGCCGCCCTGCCCCCCGCCGATCCGGCCGCGGCCTCGGCCGCCGAGGAGCGGGCCGCCGCGCGGCTGCGCGCCGCCGCCTCGGCCGTCGACGCCGCCCGGGTGCGCTGCACCGAGCTGGACCGGCTCTCCCGTCAGGCGGAGCAGGAGCTGCGCGCCCTCGGCCCGCTGCGCGAGGAGTACGAGCGCGTGGCCCGCCTCGCCGGGCTGACCGCGGGCACCTCCGCCGACAACGAGCGCAAGATGCGGCTGGAGGCGTACGTCCTGGCCGCGCGGCTGGAGCAGGTCGCGGCCGCCGCGACCGTACGGCTCCTGCGCATGTCCGGCGGCCGCTACACCCTCGTGCACTCCGACGCCCGGGCGAGCGGACGCGGGCGCTCCGGCCTCGGGCTGCACGTGGTGGACGCCTGGACCGGCAGCGAGCGGGACACCGCCACCCTCTCCGGCGGCGAGACCTTCTTCTGCTCCCTGGCCCTGGCCCTGGGACTGGCCGACGTGGTCACCGACGAAGCCGGTGGCATGCGCCTGGACACCCTCTTCATCGACGAGGGCTTCGGCAGCCTCGACGAGCAGGCCCTGGACGAGGTGCTCGACGTACTGGACTCCCTGCGCGAGCGGGACCGCAGCGTCGGCATCGTCAGCCACGTCGGCGACCTGCGCACCCGGGTCCAGGCCCAGCTGGAGATCGTCAAACAGCGCGGCGGCTCGGTGGTGCGCCACCGCACGGCGGGCGTCACGGACTGAGCGGGCGCCGGGCGAGCGGGGACGAGTACACGATGCTGGTGGTCACCGGACCCAGCCCTGCGATACGGCCCGTGACCTCCTCCAGATGGGCCATCGAACGGGCGGCCACCTTGAGGACGAAGCAGTCGTCCCCCGTCACGTGGTGGGCCTCCAGGATGTCCGGGGTGGCGTCCAGGAAGTCGTGGAACGGCTTGTAGTTGCCGTGCGGATAGCGCAGCCGAACCAGCGCCAGAATGGACCTGCCCAGCTTCTCGTGGTCGACCACCGCCGTGTAGCCGCTGATGATCCCGGCCTCCTCCAGCCGGCGGACCCGCTCGGTGACGGCGCTCGCCGACATCGACACGGTACGGGCCAGCTCGGTGAAGCTGGCGCGGCCGTCCTGCTGGAGGGCCGCAAGGATGCGCCAGTCGGTGGCGTCGGGGGAATACGCGGTCATGGGGCAGGTCTAACAGGGGAATCCCCGGAGGAACAAGGCGAAGGGCGGGGAATCCCACTTCCCGGTTGGATCAACAGTTCGTAGATTTTGAGCCATGACGACGACGCAGAACCTGACCGGCGCCCCCGCCACCGCCAACCCCGTGTTGCGGGTCCCCCCGGCCCGGCCGGCCGCCGCGGCCGCGTACTTCGCCGCGAGCCTGGCCTTCCACGCGGACGTGTCGGACGTCGCCGCCGCCTTCAGGGCCCACCGCGAGCAGGGCGCCGACCTCGGCTTCCAGCTGGTCGACTCCCGCTCCACCCCCTCCTGGGACCAGGCCCACGTGCCCGGCGCGATCCACCTGCCCACCGCGCTGATCCCCAAGCAGGCCGAGAAGCTCCTCGACCGGAACGTCCCCGTCGTCACCTACTGCTGGGGGCCCGGCTGCAACGGCGGCGCCCGCTCCGCCCTGGCCCTCGCCGAACTCGGCTTCCAGGTCAAGGAGATGCTCGGCGGCATCGAGTACTGGATCCGCGAGGGCTTCGAGGTCGAGACCTGGCAGGGCTCGCAGCAGCGCGCCGCGGCCGACCCGCTGACCGCCCCCACCGACTCGGACGACTGCGGCTGCTGAACCGGCCGAGGCCGACGGGCCGCCCGCCCCCGTGGGGGAGCGGGCGGCCCGTCGGCCCGTGCGGGCGGTCAGAGCCGCGAGAGCTCGTCCACCAGGTCGTCCAGGCCCAGCGAACCCTGCGACAGCGCCGCCATGTGCCACGCCTTCAGGTCGAACGAATCGCCGTGCGCGGCCCGCGCGTTGTCGCGTCCCAGCAGCCAGGCCCGCTCACCCAGCTTGTAGCCGATGGCCTGCCCGGGCATCGACAGGTAGCGGGTCAGCTCGCTCTCGACGAAGTCCGCCGGCCGGCCGCTGTGCAGACCGAAGAACTCCTGCGCCAGGTCGACCGTCCAGCGCTCGCCCGGGTGGAACGGCGAGTCCGCCGGGATCTCCAGCCCCAGGTGCATGCCGATGTCCACGATCACCCGCGCGGCGCGCATCATCTGGCAGTCCAGGTACCCCAGGCGCTGCTCGGCGTCCTTGAGGTAGCCCAGCTCGTCCATGAGCCGCTCCGCGTACAGGGCCCAGCCCTCGGCGTTGGCGCTGACCAGCCCGACGCTCGCCTGGTAGCGGGAGAGCTGGTCCGCGACGTGCGTCCACTGCGCGAGCTGGAGGTGGTGGCCCGGAACGCCCTCGTGGTACCAGGTGGAGACCAGGTCGTACACGGGGAAGCGGGTCTGGCCCATCGTCGGCAGCCAGGTGCGGCCCGGGCGGGAGAAGTCCTCCGAGGGGTTGGTGTAGTACGGGGCCGCCGCGCCGCCGGACGGGGCGATCATCGACTCGACCCGCTTGACCCGCTCGGCGAGGTCGAAGTGGGTGCCGTCGAGGTTCTCGATGGCCTCGTCCATCAGGCCCTGGAGCCAGGCGCGGACTTCCTCGACCCCCTCGATGTGGGTGCCGTGCTCGTCCAGGTGCCGCAGGGCGTCCCACGGGTCGCCGCCGTCCGGCAGGATCTTGGCGGCCTCGGTCTTCATCTCGGCGAGCAGCCGGTGGTACTCGGACCAGCCGTAGGCGTACGCCTCGTCCAGGTCGAGGTCCGTTCCGTTGAAGTACCGCGACCAGCGGGCGTAGCGCTCGCGGCCCACCGGGTCCGGCGCGTCGGCGACGGCCGGTGCGTACACGTCCCGCATCCAGTCGCGCAGTTCGGCCACGGCGGCCGTCGCTGCGGCCGCCGCCGCGTCCAGCTCCGCGCGCAGGGACTCGGGGCCGGCGGCGGCGAACTCGCCGAAGAAGTCCCGGGAGTCCCCGCCGTCCTGCCCGGCCCAGGTGGTGAGCTGCTCCACGAAGGTGGCCGTGGGACGGGGACTGCCGTACAGCCCGCGCTCCAGGCCGAGCGCGAGGCTCTCCCGGTAGCCGGCGAAGCAGGCCGGCACGGCGCGCAGCCGCTCGGCGATCGCCGCCCAGTCCTCCTCGGTGTCGGCCGGGGTGAGGGTGAAGACCTCGCGGACGGCGTGCGCGGGGGAGTGGATGTTGCTGACGGCCCGCAGGTCCTCGTCGGCCTCGTGGACGGCGAGTTCGGCGTTCAGCCGCTCGCGCAGCAGCCGGGCGCAGCGGCGTTCGGCGTCGCTGTCGGCGCCGGGCAGCCGCTCGGCGGCGTCCAGCCGGGCGAGCGTGGTGCGCAGCAGGTCGCCGAGGGCGGCGCGGCCCGCGGGGGAGTAGTCGGGCAGCCTGCTCGAGCTGGCGGCGATGCCGAGGTAGGTGCCCTGGATCGGGTCGAGAGCGATGAGGTCGTCGACGTAGGCGTCGGCGACCTGGCGGGGCAGACGCGCTGCGCTGTCGGTGTGGAGGGTGTCGGACATGCGGACATCTTCGTACGCGGAAGGCCCTCCCGTCATCACCATAACCGCTCAGCCTCCTGTCGGAGGGGCTGAGCGGCCATGGGGCGTCGCGGCGCGGCCCGTTGGTCAGTGACGGGGGTCGCGCCGGGTTCCGTACGGGGCCTGCGCGCTCGGGACCTCGTACGGCGGGCGTGAGACGGCCGGGGTCGCGGCCAGCCGGGCCGTGATCACCAGGGTGCCCTCCTCGATCTGGTAGTCGAGGGGGAGGCCGAGACCGCGCATCGCCGCGACCATGCCGGTGTTGGAGGCCTGGGTGACGGCGTACACGCTGTCGCACCCGGCCTCCACGGCCATCGCGATGAGGCGGCGCAGCAGCTGCGAACCGATGCCGCGGCGCTGCCAGTCGTCCTCGATGAGCAGCGCGATCTCGGTCTCGTCGCCGTCCCACAGCAGGTGGCCGAGGGCGACGAGCCTGCCGGAGGCGGTGGTCGCGGCGAGGGTGCGGCCGAAGCGCGGGCTGAGCAGGTGGCCGAGGTAGCGGTCGGCGTCGGCGACCGGGCCGTGGTAGCGCAGGCCGAGGGTGCGCCGGCTGCACCGCTCGTGCATCGCGAGGGCGGCTTCGAGGTCGCCGCCGTCGGCGCGGCGCACGGTGATCTCGTTGCCCTCGGGCAGGGTCAGCACGTCCTGGCTCCGGGGGACCCGCGGCCCGAGGCGCGCGTCGAGCTCGACGAGGGCACGGGCGCGGGCGAACTCGGTCGGGGTGAAGGGCAGGTAGGGCCGCTCCACGGTGATCGCGCCGCCCGACGGGTCGCGCAACCGCATCACGGTCGACTCCAGGACGCCCTCGACGGGGGCGTCGGCGCCCGCGTTGGGGCGGCCCGAGAGGGTGGTGGCGGGGATCGACTGGATGGTGCAGCGGCCGAGCAGCTGGCGCAGCGCGAGGGGGAGTTCGGCGGCGTCCAGGGCGGTGCGGGTGGCCAGGCCCAGGACCCGGGTGGGGGTGTCGACCAGGTCGTGGGCGTCGGCCCGCTCGATCCAGGTGCTGCGGCCGCCGGCGTGGGCGACGGCCCGGGTCAGGTGGGCGGAGGCGAGCTCGCGCGGGGAACGCAGCAGGAACTCGTCGACCGTTCCGCCCTCGGGCAGGGGGTGGGTCTGGAGGGTCAGGATGTCGACGCCTTCGCGGGCGAGCGCGGTGCAGAGCGAGGCCAGGCTGCCGGGCTCGTCGCGCACGGTGGTCCGCATCCGCCACAACGCGGGGTCGGCGGGCGCCGTCGCCGTGGCGGGGTGCGGATCGGAGGGGGCCTTGCCCGCGGGAGGCGGCGCATGGCTGTGCCGGCGCGCCCACCAGGTGTGGAAGGCCGCCGTGACCAGGAGCGCGACGGCCGAGGCGACCAGCAGGACCGGGCCGTCCGGGCCGTGCGCGACGAGGTTGGCGATGCCGTCGGCGACCGCGACGGCGCAGAAGAGGGCGGCGAGTTCGACGAGGTCCCGGCGCCAGTGGTGGCGGTGGGGGCGCTGGGCGGGGGAGGCAGGGTTACGGTCAGTCATGCATCCCACTGTCGCCCGGGGGTGTTGCGTGATCACGAACGGCCTGTGACCGACTGGTTAAGTGTCCGTCTGGCCGGTTTCACCGGGTTTACCGGCGGATTTTCGCCACGGACACGGCCCGCGGGCCGAGGCGGGGGCGTTCGGCGCGGCCGCCCCGCTCACGCCTGCCCGACGCGCCCCGGCTGGAGGACCTTCGTGAACAGGACGCCGCCTCCCTGGCGGCGCAGCCGGACGGTCAGCTCCCCGCTGCCGCCGTCGATCTCGACCTCGCCGTAGTACGGGGGGTGCTCGGCCGGGGACATGTTGGCGACCGGCGCCGACCGGACGAACTCCGCGCGCGGCCCGAAGGTGGCGTCCAGCCGGCCGGCCGGGAAGCCGCCCGCGCCGATCGGCCCGGAGACGAACTCCCAGAACGGCGCGAAGTCAGGGAAGGCGGCGCGCTCGGGCGCGTAGTGGTGGGCGGCGGTGTAGTGGACGTCGGCCGTGAGCCAGAGGGTGCCCGTGATGTGCCGGTGCTTGATGTGGCGCAGGAGGTCGGCGATCTGGAGCTCGCGTCCCAACGGCGCCCCCGGATCGCCCTGGGCCACCGCCTCGAAGTCCACCGACCCGTCCGGGACGACGACGCCCAGCGGCATGTCGGCGGCGATGACCTTCCAGGTGGCCCGGGAGCGCGAGAGCTCCCGCTTCAGCCACGCCAGCTGCTCTTCACCGAGGATGCCGACCGGGTCCTCGGTCTGCCGGCCCGGCGAGTTGGCGTCGCGGTGGGTGCGCATGTCCAGGACGAACACGTCGAGCAGCGGGCCGTGCCGCAGCACCCGGTACATCCGCCCCTCGGCGCGTCCGCCCCGCAGGTCCGTGACCGGGAAGTACTCCCCGAACGCCTGACGGGCGCGGGCGGCCAGGGTGTCGACGTCCTTGACGGTGTAGCGCGGGTCGTCGAGCAGCTGCCCCGGGTACCAGTTGTTGCGCACCTCGTGGTCGTCCCACTGGGCGAGGACGGGGACCCGGGCGTAGAAGTCGCGCAGGTTGCGATCGAGCAGGTTGTAGCGGAAGTTCCCGCGGAACTCCGCCAGCGTCTCGGCGACCTTGGACTTCTCCTCGGTGGTGACGTTGTGCCAGACGCGGCCGTCGGGCAGCGGCACGGCCGCCCTGACGGGTCCGTCCGCGTAGACCGTGTCCCCGCTGAAGAGGAAGAAGTCGGGCTCGTGCAGCCGCATCTCGTCGAAGACGCGGTATCCGCCCAGTTCCGGGTTGATGCCCCAGCCCTGGCCCGCCAGGTCCCCCGACCACAGGAAGCGCACGTCCTGGCCGCGGGAGACGGGAGTCGTGCGGAAGCTGCCGCGCACCGGCTCGCCGGAGCGGCGCGGGTCGTCGGGGTCGGTCAGCACGACCCGGTAGTGGACGAGCCGGCCGGGCGGCAGGTCGCGCAGGGTGGCGGTGCCGGTGTGGTCGGTGGCGGGGCCGAGGAAGGGACCGCCGTGGCGGCGCACGCCGTAGCGGAACGACTCGCTCGGGGAGGTCTCGACGTACATCCGGGCGGGCCGGTCGGAGCGGGTCCAGACGGTGGCCGAGTGCGGGGTGATCTCCCCCGACTGGATCCCCCAGAGCGCGGCCGGCCGGCCGGCTCGGACGAACCCGGGGGCGCGGCGGGACGAGGCCCGCGCGGGCGCGGCCGGCGCCGTGGACAGGGCCAGGCCCAGCGGGACGGCCAGGGAGCCGCCGAGCAGGGTCCGTCGGGTGTGCGGCATCGGTGCCATGGGTGCGTCTCCAGGGGCCGGCGGGGGCGGGCCGGACCAGTGTGCCGTCGCACACGGGACCGACCGCGTCGCCCACGCGAACCGCGGATGAACAGCCGCCGGCCGGTCAGGCGGGGTACCCGGTTGCCGAAGCCGCCGTGTCCAGGATGACGCGTGCCACCAGCGCCGGGTCGTCGTTCATCGGGACGTGGCCGCAGCCCGGGAGCCGGACCAGGCGGGCGCCGGGGAGCGTGCGCTTGGCCCGGAGGCCCTGGCGGCTCAGGAGCAGCCGGTCGTGCTCGCCCCAGGCGATGGTGACGGGCAGTCGGGGCAGGTCGCCGGTGAAGCGTACGGAGCCGCCCGCGGCCAGCGTCTGCTCGAAGCCGGTGGCCTGCCGCAGGGCGAGCGTCTCGGCGACCACCGCCGCCGGGGCGCGGAGCGCCGGGCGGGCGTAGATCGTGCCGGTGAGGGCGGCCCGGCCGGGACCGCTGCGCGAGAGCCGCTCCAGGGTGGACAGGGGCAGCGTCCTGGCCCCGGCGCGCATCGCGCGCAACGCGGTGAAGGCGTAGCGCCGTTCGGACTCTGTCCAGAACCCGGCGGGGGAGAGGGCGGTGACCGAGCGGGCGAGACCGCTGCGCCCCATCTCCAGGGCGAGCAGCCCGCCGAGGGAGTTGCCCGCGACGTGCGGGCGCTCGACGCCGAGCGCCGCGCAGAGCGCTCCGAGGGCCGGGGTGACGGTGGCGAGGTCGTACGGGACGCCCGCGGGCAGCGGCCCGGAGGCGCCGAAGCCCGGGAGGTCGACGGCGATGACGTCGTGGCCGGCGGCCAGGATGCCGGTCACCGGGTGCCAGGCCTGGAGGTGGTGGCCGATGCCGTGGAGCAGGAGAAGCGGTTCGCCGGCGCCCTTGCGTTCGTAGGCGACGGTTGCGGTGCGGGGGCCCAGCGGCGAATCGATCGTGAAGGAGACCGTGGCGGTCATGCTGCTCCTCGTCGGGTGGACGCGTGTGAGACAGGCCGTCAGTAACGACGGGTTCCATGATTACCGCCCGGTAGCCCCCGGCTACAAGCCCTCGTACAGCTCGCGCGACGTCCTCGCGACATCCTCTCGACGTGCGGGTGCCGAGCGAGAACATCCTGTGAACGGCTTGCTACATATGCCCGATCTGCCCGGCAAAGCGGCCAGGATTGGTCTTGACCAAGGGGGTGCACCGTCCTATCGTCGCGGATAGTGCAGGAACCTTTAATAAACAAGGGCGCGGAACTGCGGCGCGAAAACGCCGCTGGAACACGGCGATGCCGGACACGGTGACAGCGGCGATTGCAGGAGGAGTCAGGGTGGGGACGACGCAGCTCGAATCGGTGCCGGAGCCGAAGTACTGGCACCTGAAGACCGTGCTCAGCGACGCGCTGGACCAGGACTTCGCGGTCGGTGAGATCCTCCCGAACGAGCGTGAGCTCGCCGCGCGCTTCGGAGTCGCCCGCGCCACCCTGCGGCAGGCCCTGGAGCAGCTCGAACTCGAAGGCCGCCTCCAGCGCCGCCGCGGAGTCGGCACCACCGTCGCCCCGCCGCGCGTGGGCGTGGCCGTCGGAAACGCCCGGCACGGCTGGCCCGGCGAGGGTGTCGACGGCTGGGAGGCGGTCGACGCGGTCGAGGCCGTGCCCGCCGCCGCCGTGCTCGCGCTCCTGGGAACCGAAGCCGGCCGGCCCGTGCACACCGTGCGCCGGACCCGCGTCACCCAGGGCCAGGCCGTCGCCGCCGAGCTGCTGTACGTGCCCGCCGCCTCCGTGCCCGGGCTCTCCGCCATCGACGCCCCGGCCGGGCCCGCCCGGGCGCGGGCCGTGCTGCGGGAGCTCCAGCGGCTCTCGCTGGAGGGGCAGGACCGCTCGGTCGAACTGGGCTCCGCCCGGGCCGACGACGCCAAGGAGCTGGACCGGCTGCCCGGCGCGCCCGTGCTCCTGGTGACCACCCGCTACTTCACTGCCGCGGGCACCGCCGCCGTCTCGGTGGCCACGTACCGCGCCGACACCTGCCGCCTGACCTTCGGCGACTCCGGCGTGGAGATCACGGAAACCCGCGCCGCGTCCTGACCCGGCACGCCGCCGCAACCCCGGGCGCCCTACGGGCCCCGGGGTTTCCGCTGCCCCGGCCCGGCCGGCGGCCTCCCGGCGCTGGCCGCCGCCGGGCCGGAACGCGCCGGGCCGGGATACGACGGCGGGAATGCGACGGCCCGGCATGCGGCCCGCCGAACGGCGACCGGCCGGAAAGCCGCGGGCTGGCAGGCGACCGGCCGGAAAGCGGCGGGCTGGCAGGCGACCGGCCGGAAAGCGGCGGGCCGGTATGCGACGGCGGGAATGCGGCGCGCAGGACGCCGCCGGGAGCGCAGGGGGCCCGCGCCGGAAAGCGTCGGGCCGGTATGCGACCGGCCGGGATGTCCCCGGTCGGAGTGGCGCCGCCGGGAGGTCGGCGGTCGGGCGTCGACCCGTACAGGCGGGAGCGGGGCCGGCTCGGCGGTCGGGCGCCGACGCGTACAGGCGGGCGCGGGGCCGGGAGGTCGCCGGGGCAGGCGGGGAGCGGGGCCGGTGCGAACCCGGGGGTTCGGCTCGGCCGCCCGGGCCGCCTCCGGCCCCGCGCCCGCCCCGGTGGTCAGCGGCGGGCGGTGACCGTCTTCTCCACCGCGAACAGTTCCTCCTCGACGTGGTCCAGCGCGAGACGCAGGGCGCCCGTGGCCACGGCGGCTTCGCCGAGCAGGGACAGCGCCACCCGCGGCGGGCGCAGGCAGTAGCGCTCCAGTTCCCGGCGCAGGGGGTCCAGGACCCCGTCCAGGCCGGCCGCCCAGCCGCCCACGACCACGAGCTCCGGATCCATCGCCAGCACCAGCGCCGCCACGTCGTGCACGAGCCGCTGGAGGAATCGTTCCACCGCGGCCACCGCGCGCTCGTCGCCCCGCTTGGCCATCGCGAACACCTCGGCGACCGCCGGTTCGTCCAGCGGGTGGAGGGGTTCGCCGGTCGTCGACAACAGCCGCTCGGGGGTTGCCTCCCGTCCGAGCAGGTGCAGTGCGCCGATCTCGCCCGCCGCGCCGCCGAAGCCCCGGTGCAGCCGGCCGCCGATCAGCGAACCGGCGCCCGGGCTGAGCCCGGCCATCACGAACACCATGTCGTCGGTGTCGCGCGCGGCGCCCTTCCAGTGTTCGGCGACCGCCGCAGCGTTGGCGTCGTTCTCCACCTGGACCGGACAGCGGAACGAGCGCCGCAGCCGCTCGCCCAGCGGCAGTCCCGTCCAGCCGGGCAGGGCCGTACCGAGGCGAACCGTTCCGTCGGCCTCCACGATGCCCGGGCTGCCGACCCCGACCGCCCGCAGGGAGTCACGCGGGATACCGGCCCGGCGCAGCAGATCGGCGACCGCCGCCCGCACACGCTCCAGGCGCTCATCGGCCGAGGCCGTCTCGGCGACGTCCTTGGTGCCGGCTCCGATGACCCGGCCGTCGAGTCCCGACAGCAGTACGGCGATCCGGTGCGAGCCGATCTCGATGCCGAGCAGATGCCCCGCCTCGGCGCGGAACCGGAACCTTCGGGCGGGCCGGCCCTGCCGCCGGGCGCCTTCCTCGGCGACCGCCTCGACCACCAGCCCGGTGCCCATCAGCCCCTCCACGACCCCCTCCACGGTCGGCCGGGAGAGCCCGGTCACCCGCGTGAGGTCGGTGAGGCTCGGCGATTCGGCCGCCCGCAGTGCGCGCAGCACCACGGCCGAATTGATGCGCCGGAGCAGAGAGGGATCCCCGCCGGTCAGCTGCCCCAACGTGTGTCCTCCCAGCTAACGACCCTGTCAGCCGGATCGTACTGCGCCCCCGCCGCGGCGGCGAGAAGCGGCCCCCCGTGAGCGGAGAACGGCTCCCCGGCTCAGGCGGGCGAGACGAATCCGGACTCGTACGCCGTGATCACCGCCTGGGTCCGGTCGCGAGCCCCCAGCTTCCCCAGGATCGCGCTGACGTGAGACTTCACGGTCTCCGTGCCGACGATCAGCTCACGGGCGATCTCCACGTTGGTCAGCCCCCGCGTCATGAGGCGCAGCACTGCCTCCTCGCGCTCGGTCAGCGCGGCCCGCTCCAGCACCGCGCGGGCCTCCCGGTTCCCGTACTCGGCGGCGAGGGCCCGCACGGCGGCGGGAAAGAGCAGGGTCTCTCCCTCCGCCACGAGCCGCACCGCATGCACGATCTCCGAGGGCCGGGCCCGCTTGAGCAGGAAGCCGTCGGCTCCGGCGCGCAGGGCCTGGTAGACGTACTCGTCGTTCTCGAAGGTCGTGACCACCAGGATCTTCGGCGGGGAGTCCACCGACCGCAGGACAGCCCGGGTCGCCTCGATCCCGTCGAGCAGCGGCATGCGCACGTCCATCGCCACGACGTGCGGCCGCAGTTGGCGCACGAGGGGGATGACGGACGCCCCGTCCGCGGCCTCACCCACCACCTCGATGTCGGGCTGGGCCTCCAGGACGGCGCGCAGACCCGCGCGCACCAGGGGTTCGTCGTCGACGAGCAGTACGGTAACCGGCATCCGGTCAGGGTATTCGCTCCAGCGGAAGCCGCGCGCGCACCCGCCAACCACCCTTGTGCGGGCCCGTTTCGGCCTCGCCGCCGAGCAGTGCGGCCCGCTCCCGCATGCCGCGAAGCCCGCTCCCGCGGCCCGTCGTGACGGCCGGGGACACCGGCAGTGGATTCGTCACCTCCAGATCCAGTCGGCCGGCGCCCATGTCGATCCGCACACGGATGGGCACGGGGCCGCAGTGGCGCAGCACGTTGGTCAGCGCCTCCTGCAGGATCCGGTACCCCTCGCGGGTGACGGGACCGGGCAACTTCTCCAGCGGCCCCGTCAGTTGCGCGTCCACCGCCGCACCCGAGGCGCGGGCCGACTCCAGCAGCCGGTCCGCCTCCACGAGCGTCGGCCGCTGCGACGGTGGCTGCCCCGACTCCCGCAGCACCATCAGGACCCGGTCGAGGTCCTCCAGCGCGGCCCGGCCCGTCTCCTCGATCGCCTTCAGCGCGCGGTCGGTGAACTCCGGGTCGCCGGCCGCCCTCGCCGCACCCGCCTGCACCACCGCCACCGTCAGGGCATGCCCGATGGAGTCGTGCAGCTCCCGCGCGATCCGGGTCCGCTCCAGCAGCTGTTCCGTACGCGCCTCCAGCGCGGTCAGCCGCTCGGCGGCGGACGGCCCCAGCAGACGCCGCGCTATGGCGGTGATCAGTTCGCCGAGCAGCACCACGACGACGACCAGCAGGACCAGCGGCACGGGAGCGAGCAGGGCCGCGGCCCAGCGCTCCGGGACGAAGGGGACCATGGGGTCGGAGTTCAAGGGGCGCCCGAGCGCGATCGCGGTCAGCTCCGCGGCCGTGACCGGGAGCCAGACAGTGGCGAACATGGCCGCGCCGGCCACGAGCAGCCGTATCTCCAGCCACAACACGGTCCGCCACCGGTCCGCCCAGCGCGCCGACGGAGCCGTGCCGATGAGGCTGTCGTCGCTGCCCCGGTCCTGCGGAGTGAGCAGGAACTGGGCCTGGAGCCCCTCCGCCAGCCGCACCCACGGGACGAACCCGAAAGGTATGACGATCAGCAGCGGCATCCACGGCGAGGACGGGTGGATGAACATCCACAGGGCGAGCAGCAGCAGCGGGACGCACAAGTGCAGCCAGCGCGAGTACGTCACCGGCCGCAACGGGGCACGGAGAAGTCGGATCATGCCTCCCATCGTGGCAGGGGAGGACCCGGGGCCGTCTCCCCCACGTGGGGGAGACGGCACCCCCGCGCGGGGGAGGGAAGGGGCGGGGCCGGACGGCGAATCTTGAGTCATGAACCGCATCGAGATCCGCGAACTGACCAAGTCCCACGGCTCCCACCGGGTCGTGGACCACCTCACCTTCGACGTCATGCCGGGCAGGGTCACCGGATTCCTGGGACCCAACGGCGCCGGCAAGTCCACCACCATGCGCCTGATCCTCGGCCTGGACCGGCCGTCCTCCGGCAGGGCCACCATCGCCGGAAGCCGGTTCACCGACCTGCGCAGGCCGCTGCGCCAGGTGGGCGCGCTCCTCGACCCACAGGCGGCCCACGCCGGACGGAAGGCCCGCGACCACCTCCTCGCCCTCGCCGTCAGCAACGGCATCCCGCCCGCCCGGGTCGACGCGGTCCTCGAGCAGGCCGGCCTCGCGGCGGTCGCCCGCCGCCGGATCGGCACCTTCTCACTCGGCATGCGCCAGCGCCTGGGCATAGCCGCCGCACTGCTGGGGGACCCGGGCGTCCTGCTCCTGGACGAGCCGACCAACGGCCTCGACCCGGAGGGGATCATATGGATCCGTGAGCTGATGCGCGGCCTTGCCGCCGAAGGGCGCACGGTCTTCGTCTCCAGCCACCTCATGGCCGAATCCGCCTCCTTCGTCGACCACCTCGTCGTGCTCGGGCAGGGCCGGCTGCTCGCCGACAGCTCCCTGGAGGAGTTCATCGACGCCCGCAGCACGCCCCGGGTGCGGCTGCGGACCCCGGACCCGGACCGGTTGGCGTCCGCCCTGGCCCGCGAGGGCCTGGACCTGGCCGACGCCGGGGAGGGGCGCTGGACCGTCGAGGGCATACGCGCCGAACGGGTCGGGACCCTCGCAGCCCGAGAGGGCATCGCCGTACTGGAACTCGCCGACGAGCGGGCCTCACTGGAGCAGGCCTACCTCGAACTGACCGCCGACCGCACCCCCTTCTCCGCCACCGCCGCCTGAACCGATGGGAGCCACCGACATGACCGCCGCAGCCCTGCCCACCGTCCCCGTCCTGCACTCGGAATGGATCAAGATACGGTCCGCCCGCGCGGTCCTCGGATCGCTGATAACCGTCTTCGCGGCCACCGTCGGCATCACGGTGCTCACCGCCGCCGCGATCGGGACCTCGGAGCCCGGCGCCCTCGGCGAGGACCGTCTGCTCGGGGCCTTCTTCGGAATCAACTTCGGTCAGATAGCGGCCATCGCCTTCGGCGCGACCGCCTTCGCAGGGGAGTTCCGTGGCGGAGCCCTGCGGGTGTCGCTGACCGCCGTACCCAACCGGACCCGGCTCTATCTGTCCAAGGCCGCCGCCGTGGCCGGACTCGCCTTCGTGGTCGGGCAGATCACCGGTCTCGTCACCTTCGTGGCCGGGCAGGCGCTCATGGGGGAGTACGCCCTCTCCCTGGGCGACCCCGGGGCACTGCGTGCCATCTTCGGCAGCGGGATCTACCTGACCCTGATCGCCCTGCTGTCGGCCGGCCTGACCGCGCTGGTGCGCAGCGGCACCCTGGTGATGAGCCTGCTCATACCCTTCCTGCTGATCCTGCCCTTCGTGGTGGGCCAGGTCGTGGGCGGTGCCATGCAGTTCATGCCCGACCGGGCGGGCCAGCTGGTGATGCGGACCCACGCGGAGGGCTCGCTCGGTCCGTGGAGCGGGCTCGCGGTGACCGCGCTGTGGGCCCTCGTCGCCCTGGGGGCGGGCTGGCTGGCCGTACGGCGGCGCGACGCGTGACGCCGGGCCAGTTGTCAGTGCCCCGGCCGATACTGACGGCATGACCACGGCAGAGCACCTCGAGACGATCGACCGGCTCCGGGCGCAGGGATTCCCGCCCGAGCCGGCTGTGTCCGGCGATCAGAGCAGCGGCCCGGGGTACCGCCTCGTCCAGCTCAGCCGGACCCGGGACTTCTGGGACGACGACGGTTCCGGCCGGGAGGAGGCGGCCGATCAGATCAGTGCCGAGTACGGGGCGCTCACCCAGGCCCTGACCGACCGGTGGGGACCGCCGCAGGTCTTCGGACTGGCGTCGCTGCTGGACCGGGGGCTCGACGGGGAGGAGATACCGGAGCCGTGGAACGAGCTGTGCAACACCACCGACCACGTGCACCTGTGGCGGGTCGAGGGCCGGTGGCTGCTGATGTGCGTGGCGCAGTGGGACAAGGAGTTCCCCTTCATGCTGCTGGCAGGGGTCACCGTGGTCGACCCGCCGTAGCAGGCGGCGCGCCTCAGACGCCGCCGGACTCCGCGGCCGCCCGCAGGCGGGCGAACTCCTCCGCCATGGACGCGGCCGTCCAGTGGGCGTTCAGGCCGCTGGGGTTGGGCAGGGCCCAGATACGGGTGTTGCCGATGGTGCGCTCCTGAGGGCCGATCACGGCCTTGCGCTCGCCGAAGGCCGTGCGGTACGCGGTCACGCCGACCACGGCCAGCCACTGGGGGCGCAGGAGCTCCACCTTCGCGGTCAGGATCCGGCCGCCCTCGAGGAACTCCTCGGCGCTCAGCTCGTCGGCACGGGCGGTGGCCCGGGCGACGACGTTGGTGATGCCGAGGCGGTAGGTCAGCAGCTCCTCCTGCTCCGCGGGGGCGAGCCTGCGGGGGGTGAAACCCGACAGGTGCAGGACCGGCCAGAAGCGGTTGCCGGGGCGGGCGAAGTGGTGGCCCGTCGCGGCGGAGAGGAGGCCCGGGTTGATCCCGCAGAACAGCACGCGCAGACCGCCCGCGACCACGTCCGGGACGACGCGGCCGCGGGCGGCTTCGAGCTCTTCGGGGGTCAGAGGATCGACCCGGGGGCGTAGCCGGCGGCCTCCGGGTGCTCCTTGGCGATGGCCTCGATGCGGGAGACCACGGCGGCCACCTGGTCGCCCGCGGCACCCGTGAAGGAGAGCTTGTCGGCCATGAGGGCGTCCAGCTGCGCACGGTCCAGCGGCATCCGCTCGTCGGCCGCCAGCTTGTCCAGCAGCTCGTTGCGCTCGGCGCCCTGCTCGCGCATGGCCAGGGCGGAGGCGACGGCGTGCTCCTTGATGACCTCGTGCGCGGCCTCGCGGCCCACACCTGCCCGCACCGCGCCCATCAGCACCTTGGTGGTGGCGAGGAAGGGCAGGTAGCGGTCCAGCTCGCGGGCCACGACGGCGGGGAAGGCGCCGAACTCGTCGAGGACCGTGAGGAAGGTCTCCAGCAGGCCGTCGAAGGCGAAGAACGCGTCGGGCAGCGCCACGCGGCGCACGACCGAGCAGGAGACGTCGCCCTCGTTCCACTGGTCGCCGGCCAGCTCGGCCGTCATCGAGGCGTAGCCGCGCAGGATGACCATCAGGCCGTTCACGCGCTCGCAGGAGCGGGTGTTCATCTTGTGCGGCATCGCGGAGGAGCCGACCTGGCCGGGCTTGAAGCCCTCGGTGACCAGCTCGTGGCCGGCCATCAGGCGGATCGTCTTGGCGATGGAGGAGGGGGCGGCCGCCAGCTGCACCAGGGCGGTGACCACGTCGTAGTCGAGCGAGCGCGGGTAGACCTGGCCGACGGAGGTGAACGCCTGCGAGAAGCCGAGGTGGGAGGCGATCCGCTGCTCCAGGTCGGCCAGCTTGGCGGCGTCGCCGCCCAGCAGGTCGAGCATGTCCTGGGCGGTGCCGACCGGGCCCTTGATCCCGCGCAGCGGGTAGCGCTCGAGGAGGTTTTGCAGGCGGTCGTAGGCCACCAGCAGCTCGTCGGCAGCGGTCGCGAAGCGCTTGCCCAGGGTGGTCGCCTGCGCGGCCACGTTGTGGGAGCGGCCGGCCATGACCAGCTCGGCGTGCTCGCCGGCGAGCTTGCCGAGGCGGGCCAGGACGGCGACCGTGCGGTCCCGGGCGAGTTCCAGCGAGAGCCGGATCTGCAGCTGCTCGACGTTCTCGGTGAGGTCGCGGGAGGTCATGCCCTTGTGCACGTGCTCGTGGCCGGCGAGGGCGTTGAACTCCTCGATCCGGGCCTTTACGTCGTGCCGGGTGACCTTCTCGCGCTCGGCGATGGAGGCGAGGTCGACGGTCTCCAGGACGCGCTCGTAGTCGGCGAGGGCGGCGTCGGGGACCTCGATGCCGAGGTCCTTCTGGGCGCGCAGCACGGCGAGCCACAGCCGCCGCTCCAGCGTGACCTTGTACTCGGGGGACCACAGGACGGCGAGCTCCGCGGAGGCGTAGCGGCCGGCCAGGACATTGGGGATGCGGGGCTTGGCTGTCACGTGTAGGGATTCTACTTGGGGTGCGGCTGTGCGTTTACGCAGGTAGGGGCAGCCCCGGGGATTGTGGCTTGCTACGAGTGCGGCGGTGTGCCGTACGGCAGCAGCTCCGGCCGCTTGGCGGGGCGTCCGTCCCCGGACGAGCGGCCCGTCAGCCGGCGCCCGATCCACGGCAGCAGGTGCTGCCGGGCGAAACGCAGGTCCTCGGCCCGGCGCACGGGCCACCCCGGGGGCGCCGCCGGCGCCAGGGGCACCCGCCAGTCCTCCTCGGCGGGCAGCCCGAGAGTCTGCCAGACGGCCTCCGCCACCCTGCGGTGCCCCTCCGCCGTCAGGTGCAGCCGGTCGACGTCCCACAGGCGCGGGTCCGCGAGCGCGGGAGCCCCGTACAGGTCCACCAGCAGCGCCCCGTGCCGCGCGGCGAGCTCTTCGAGGATGCCGAAGAGCTCCTCCATGCGCGGCCGGAAGCGTTCCATCACCGGCCCGTTGCGGCCGGGCGAGCGCATCAGGACCAGGTGCTTGCAGGAAGGCGCCAGGAGTTCCACCGCGCTCTCCAGATGAGCCCTGACCCGCCCCATGTCCACCTTGGGGCGCAGTGCGTCGTTGAGCCCGCCCACCAGGGTCACCAGGTCCGCGCCCATCGCGGCGGCGGCCGGGGCCTGCTCCTCGGTGATCTGCCCGATCAGCTTTCCGCGCACCGCCAGGTTCGCGTAGCGGAAGCCCGGCTGGCGAGCGGCGAGCCGGGCGGCCAGCAGGTCGGCCCAGCCCCGGTAGGAGCCGTCGGGAAGGAGGTCGGACATCCCCTCGGTGAAGGAGTCGCCGACCGCGACGAAACTGGTGTAGGACGCATTCATCTCCATGGCGGAGCGATGCTACCGCGCGGTAGGCGCGCGTCCTACGCCGAGGCGGGCTTGCCGAACAGCTCGCGCAGCACGTCCTCCATCGTCACCAGGCCCGTCATCGTCCCGTCCGGACCGAGGACCGCGGCCAGGTGCGTACGGCTGCGCCGCATCGCGGTCAGCACGTCGTCCAGCGGGGTCTCCGCCCGTACCTGCGCGATCGGGCGCAGCGTGGACAGCGGGAAGGGCTCGTCCCGCTCCAGCACGTCCAGGGCGTCCTTCACGTGTAGGTACCCCAGGATCCGCTGCCGGCCGTCGACCACCGGGAAGCGGGAGTACCCCGACCGGGCCGACAGCCCCTCCAGCTCCGCCGCGGTGACGCCCTGCCTGGCGGTGACGACCCGGTGCACGGGCAGCACCACATCGGCGACGGGGCGGCGGCCCAGCTCGAGGGCGTCGTGCAGCCGCTCGCTCGCCCGGTCGTCGATGAGCCCCGCGTCGCTGGAGTCCTTCACGATCCGGGCCAGTTCGTCGTCCGAGAACGTCGCCGTGACCTCGTCCTTCACGTCCACCCGCAGCAGCCGCAGCAGGGCGTTGGCGAAGGCGTTGATCGCGAAGATCACCGGCTTCAGCGCCCGGGTCAGAGCCACCAGCGGCGGCCCCAGCGCCAGCGCGGTGCGCACCGGCTCGGCCAGGGCCACGTTCTTCGGCACCATCTCGCCGAACAGCATGTGCAGGTAGGTGGCCAGGGCCAGCGCCACCACGAAGGAGATCGCGTGCGTCACCCCGGACGGCACCCCGACCGCGTCGAGCAGCGGGCTCAGCAGGTGCGCGATGGCCGGCTCGGCCACCACGCCCAGCACCAGGGTGCACAGGGTGATGCCCAGCTGGGCCGCCGCCATCAGGGCCGATACGTGCTCCAGGCCCCACAGCACCGCGCGGGCGCGCCGGTCGTCCTGCTCGGCGTACGGCTCGATCTGGCTGCGCCGGACCGAGACCAGCGCGAACTCCGCGCCGACGAAGAAGGCGTTGACGACCAGCGTCGCCAGGCCGATCAGCAGCTGGATCGCGGTCATCGGGTCTCCTCCGCCGCTTCGTCGCCGACGGCTTCGGCCGGCTCGTGCAGGAGCACCCGGGCGGCCCGGCGCCCGCTGGCGTCGACCACGTCCAGGGACCAGCCGTCGAGCTCCAGACGGTCGCCGACGGCCGGGATCCGGCCCAGTTCGGTCGCTATCAGCCCGGCGAGGGTCTCGTACGGGCCTTCCGGCACCCGCAGCCCGATGCGCCGGAGCTGGTCGGTGCGCGCGGCGCCGTCGGCCGAGTACAGGGCGCGGCCCGCCTCGTCCGTGCCGGCCGGGGCCAGGTCCGGGGTCTCGTGCGGATCGTGCTCGTCGCGCACCTCGCCGACGACCTCCTCGACGATGTCCTCGAGGGTGGCCACTCCGGCCGTGCCGCCGTACTCGTCGATCACCACGGCCATCGTCTGCTTGCCGGACAGCCGGTCCAGCAGCCGGTCCACGGTCAGCGACTCCGGTACGAGGAGCGGCTCGCGCAGCAGCTGCGCCACCGGATGGCGGTGCCGCTCCTCGGCGGGCAGGGCCAGGACGTCCTTGATGTGGACGATGCCGACGACCGTGTCGAGGCTGCCCCGGTAGACGGGGAAGCGCGACAGGCCGGTGGCCATGGTCGCGTTGGCCACGTCCTCGGCGGTGGTCTGCACGTCCAGGGCGGTGACCTGGACGCGCGGGGTCATCACGTTCTCCGCGATCAGGTCGGCGAGGTTCAGGGTCCGCACGAACAGCTCGGCGGTGTCCTGCTCCAGCGCGCCGGCCTTGGCGGAATGCCGCGCCAGGGCCACCAGCTCCTGGGGGCTGCGGGCGGAGGCCAGCTCCTCGGCGGGCTCCATGCCGAAGCGCCGGACCATGTGGTTGGCCGTCGTGTTCAAGTGGCTGATCAGCGGCTTGAACGCGCGGGCGAAGACCCGCTGCATGGTCGCCACGCGCTTGGCGATCGCCAGCGGCGAGGAGATCGCCCAGTTCTTGGGGACCAGCTCGCCGACCACCATCAGCACGACCGTCGACACGACCGTGCCGAGGACCAGGGCCGTGGAGGACGCGGCGCCGGCCGACAGGCCCATGTCCTCGAACGGGCCGGTCAGCAGAGCGGCGATCGAGGGCTTGGAGATCATGCCGATGACCAGGCCGGTCACGGTGATGCCGAGCTGGGCGCCCGAGAGCTGGAAGGTGAGGGTGCGGACGGCGGCCAGGGCGCTGTCGGCCCCCCGCTCGCCCCGCTCGACGGCCCGTTCGAGTTCGCTGCGCTCCACGGTGGTCAGCGAGAACTCGGCCGCGACGAAGACTCCGCAGGCGAGACAGAGCAGCAGCGCCACGACGAGCAGGAGTACCTCGGTCATCGGTCGTTCACCTCCGTCCCATGGTCGGTCAGGAGGAGGGGGGCCGCGCGGTGTCGCGTGGCGGGAGGTCGGGAACGGGGAGGCTCGCCCATGGGCGCAGGCTCACACCTTTCGTATGCGATCGGGGAAGGAACCGTCGATCGCATGGTAAAGGAAAGGCAAAGGAGGTGGCGCGTCCTTTTGGGCGAGCGGGCGCGGACGGTCACCTGCGCACAGCCCGGACGAAGCGGCTGCGGTATCAGTCGTCCAGCCGGCGGGCCGAGCCGATGACGCAGTACGAGGTGGGCAGGGCCGGCCCGCGTTCGGGCAGGCGGAAGGAACGGTGCGAGACGATCCGGAAACCGGCCGCCTCCACCGCGGCGAGCGGATCGCGCGCGGTGTGGCAGCCGCCGAACAGGCGCGGCCACACCGTCCGGTCGAGCGCCCGCTGGACGGCGGCCATCCCCGGGCCCGGGGCGAGCCCGTGTTCCAGGAAGCGCAGCTCGGCACCCGGGCGGAGCACCCGGTGGAGTTCGGCGAGGGTGCGCGGCAGGTTGCGTACGGTGCACAGCACCAGCGAGGCGACGGCGACGTCGAAGGCCTCGCTCTTGACGGGGAGCGCCTCGGCGACCCCCGGGACGAGGTCCACCGGAACGTCGGCGCGCAGCGCGGCCGCGGCGGCGAGCCGGCGCAGGGTGCGCTCCGGCTCGATGGCGACGACCTCGGAGACGGCGGACGGGTAGTGCGCGAAGTTCAGGCCGTTGCCCGCGCCGATCTCGATGACGCGGCCCGACGCACCGTGCAGGAGCTCGCGGCGCAGGGCGCTGATCCCGGCGCGGGACTCGGCGGCGGTGCTGGCGCGGGCGTAGAACCGGGCGAAGTACGGGTGGTGCACGGGGTCGGGAGCGGGGGTGGGCATGGCGGGCCTCCGGGCGCGGATCGGCGGCGGACGGACGACACGGCTGCGCGTGCCCTTCGGGGCTGTTCCCCAGCCGGGCCCGTCCCGAAACCGGCCGTGCCCGAGCGGCGGAGGCGATAATCGGCACTTCTGCCACCGCACTTGGCGCGGGGCGACCGAGGAGAGTGCGACCTTGACATCCCGTACGGCCACCGTCCGCCGCCCGTCCGCCGCCGCCCTGCTCGCGACCGCCGCGTTACTGCTGGCCGGCTGCGGATCGGCCCCGGATCCGGCCACGGAACCGCCCCCCGGAACCGTCCCGGCCGCGCCCCCGGCTACGGCCCCCCGGGTGGAGGCCTCCACCGCCGGTCCCCATGCCGCCTTCTTCGCGGAGGTGGCCGCCCGCTGCGCCGGAGCCACCGCCCCGCCCGCATCCGCCTCCGCCGGAACCGGGGCGGCCCCGCAGGACCCGGAGTCGCGCAAGTACGCCGAGAACCACGCGTACCGGCAGCAGACGGAGCTGAGCCCCGCGGCGCGCTGCCGGGGGGAGGCCCACGCCGCCCGGATCCGGGCGGCGCTGGCCGCCACGCCCGTGACGGGCGCCGCCGAACTGACGGCGCTGCTGCGCGGCCTCGGCTACCCCGCCGGCGGCGGTGACGTGTTCGAGGGGAGCGGCGCGGGCGGACCGGGCTTCGCGCTGCCGGTCCCGGGCGGCGGCCCCTGCGTCTCGGGCCGGGCCGGCACCCCCGCCCGCGTCGAGACGCACGGCGTCTACCTGGAGGGCGGCTGCAAGGAGCCGACGGGGGGCCACTGAGCCCGGCCCCTCACCCGAGGCCCTGCGGTTCGGCCGCTGAGCCGGCTTCTCAGCCCAGGGCCTGCGGTTCGGCCGCTGAGCCGGCCCCTCAGCCCAGGCCTTGCGGTTCGGCCGCTGAGCCGGCTTCTCAGCCGAGGCCCTGCGGCCGCTGAGTCCGGCTCCCCAGCCCAGGGCCTGCGGTCCTGCCACTGAGCCTGCCGCTCAGCTGAGGCCTTGCGGTCCGGCCGCTGAGCCGGCTTCTCAGTCCAGGGCCTGCGGTCCTGCCACTGAGCCTGCCGCTCAGCTGAGGCCTTGCGGTCCGGCCGCTGAGTCCGGCTCCTCGGCCGAGGCCCTGTGGTCCGGCCGCTGAGTCCGGCTCCTCGGCTGAGGCCCTGTGGTCCGGTCCCTAGCCCAGGCCATGCGATCCGGTTCCTCAGCCCCGCCGCTCAGCCCGAGCCCGAGCCCGTCCGCTTTCGCCTCGCCCGCCCCCCCGTCGGCTTCGCGTCAGGCCGGCCACTCGGCGAGGAAGGACTCCGCCGACCAGGTGCCGCCCAGCGGCGCCCCCAGCCACCCCGGCGCCGCCGCGCGGAAGGCGGCCGGCTCCAGCCCGCCGGCTCCCTCCGGCACGGCCCCCAGCAGCGGGAGCCCGGACTTCGGCAGGTCGGCGAGGTTGCACCGGGAGGCCAGATCGGGTGCCGCGGGCCAGCTGCCGACGACCACCCCGAGCGCGCGGACCGCCCTGGCTTCGAGGGCCTCCGCCGTGAGGTCCGCGGTGTTGAGCGTGCCGAGCCCCGAGGGCGCCACCACCAGCACCGGAGCCGCCATCAGCCGCGCCGCGTCCGCGAGGGTGTGGCCGTCCTCGTCGAACCGTACGAGCAGCCCGCCCGCGCCCTCCACCAGCACCAGGTCGTGCTCGGCGGCCAGCCGTGCGGCCGCCTCCGCGATCTCGGCCGGGGCCAGCGTCCGCAGGCCCGCGCGCCGCGCCGCGGTGTCCGGGGCCAGGGGCTCGGGGTAGCGGGCCAGTTCCCGCGCGGTGACGGCCGGGCCGGCGAGGCGTACCACCTCGGCGGCGTCCCCGGGCTCGTCCGGGCCGACCCCGGTCTGGGCCGGCTTGAGCACGGCCACCGAGCGGCCGGCGGCCAGGGCGGCCGACGCGATCGCCGCGGTGACCACCGTCTTGCCGATCTCCGTGCCGGTACCGGACACCACGATGACGGACATCTCAGCCTTCCTGCGCCGCTGCGACGGCCGCGCGGCAGATCCGGGCGACGTCGGCGTCGCCGGTGACGAACGGGGGCATGGTGTAGATCAGGTCGCGGAACGGACGCAGCCAGACGCCCTCCCTGACCGCCGCCCGGGTCGCCGCCCACACGTCGACCGGGTGGTCGAGCTGGATCACGCCGATCGCGCCCAGCACGCGTACGTCCTTGACCCCGGGTACGGCAGAGGCCTCGGCGAGCCCCTCGCGCAGGCCCGCCTCGATCCGCTTGACCTCGCCGGCCCAGTCCTGGCCGAGCAGCAGGTCGACGGAGGCCAGGGCCACGGCCGTGGCGAGCGGGTTGCCCATGAAGGTCGGCCCGTGGGCGAGCACCGGCACCTCGCCCCGGGAGATCCCGTCGGCGACCCGCTCGGTGCACAGGGTCGCCGCCAGGGTGAGGTAGCCGCCGGTCAGGGACTTGCCCAGGCACATCACGTCCGGGGTGATCCCCGCGTGGCCGGCGGCGAAGAGCGCGCCCGTACGGCCGAAGCCCGTCGCGATCTCGTCCAGGACCAGCAGCACCCCGTACTCGTCGCACAGCTCCCGCAGCACCCGCAGGTAGCCCGGGTGGTGGAAGCGCATGCCGCCCGCGCCCTGCACGACCGGTTCCACGATCACCGCGGCCAGCTCGTCGGCGTGCGCGGCGACCAGGGAGCGCAGGTGCTCCACGTACGCCGGGTCCACGGGGGTGTCGAAGTCCCCGGGCGGGGCGTCGGCGAAGACCTGCCGGGGCAGGTGGCCCTGCCACAGCTCGTGCATACCGCCGTCGGGGTCGCACACGGCCATCGGCTGCCAGGTGTCGCCGTGGTAGCCGCCGCGCCAGGTCAGCAGCCGGGTCTTGCCGGTGCGGCCCAGGGAACGCCAGTACTGCAGGCACATCTTGACGGCGACTTCGACGGCGACCGACCCCGAGTCGCAGAGGAAGACGTGCTCCAGCCCCTCAGGGGTGATCTCCACCAGCCGGGCGGCCAGCCGGACGGCGGGCTCGTGGGTGAGCCCGCCGAACATCACGTGGGACATCCGGCCCAGCTGCGCCGTCGCGGCCTCGTTCAGCACCGGGTGGTTGTAGCCGTGGATCGCCGACCACCAGGAGGACATGCCGTCGACCAGCTCGTCCCGCCCCTGCGCGGGGGAGGCGAGCCGCAGCCGGACCCCGGAGGCGGAGGAGACCACCAGGGCCTCCTGCCGTCCGGGCATCGGGCCGTACGGGTGCCAGACGTGCTGCCGGTCCAGTGCGAGCAGCTCGGCCGTGTCCGACGAGGGGGCGAGCGGGTCGTGCAGGGGGAACCGGTCAGGCATTGGGGGCGATGTCCGTCCCCGCGCCGCGCCGGCGCACCGCCACCAGCTCCGGACGCACGTCGCCGGCCTCCGCCTGGGCGGGAGCGGCCGCCGGGGCCTCCTCGGCGTGGCCGGAGCAGCCGCCGCAGGCCGAGCCGCAGCCGGCGGCCTCGGCGTCCGCCGCCGGTCCGCAGCCGGAGCCCGCCGCCGAGCCGCACGGGCCGCCCGCGGGGGCGGCGGCCGCCACGTCGGCGCGGTGCGCGGGAAGGGTGGTCGTACCGGCGCCCTCCACCTCGAAGCCGGCGTCCGCGATCATGTCGAGGTCGGCCTGGCCTGCCTGGCCCTCACTGGTGAGGTAGTCGCCGAGGAAGATGGAGTTGGCCACGTGCAGGGCCAGCGGCTGCATCGAGCGCAGGTGCACCTCGCGGCCGCCGGCGATCCGCACCTCGACGTCGGGGCAGACGAAGCGGACCATCGCGAGGATCCGCAGGCAGCGCTGCGGGGTGAGGTTCCACTCCTTGGCCAGCGGGGTGCCCTCGAAGGGGATCAGGAAGTTGACCGGCACCGAGTCCGAGTCCAGCTCGCGCAGCGCGTAGACCACGTCGACCAGGTCCTCGTCGCTCTCGCCCATGCCGGCGATCAGGCCGGAGCAGGCCGACAGGCCCGCCGCGTGCGCCTTCTGCACGGTGTCGACGCGGTCGGCGTACGTGTGGGTCTTGGTGATGCCCCCGTAGGTGGCCTCGGAGGTGTTGAGGTTGTGGTTGTAGGCATCCGCCCCCGCCTCGCGGAGCTTCTCGGCCTGGCCGTCGGAGAGCAGACCCAGACAGGCGCAGACCTCGACGCCCTCGTTCTGCTCCTTGATGGCCGCGATCGTCTCGCCGACGCGGGCCACGTCGCGGTCGGTCGGACCGCGCCCGCTCGCCACGAGACAGACCCGCTTGGCGCCGCCGGCGACGCCGGCCGCGGCGGCCTGGGAGGCCTCGTCCGGCTTCAGCCAGGTGTACTTGAGGATCTCGGCCTTCGATCCCAGGCGCTGGGAGCAGTACGAGCAGTCCTCGGGGCAGAGCCCCGACTTCAGGTTGACCAGGTAGTTCAGCTTGACGCGGCGCCCGAACCACTGGCGGCGCACCTTGCCGGCCGCGGCCACCACGTCGAGCAGTTCGTCGTCGGAGGTCGCCAGCACGGCGAGCGCCTCTTCGCGGGTCGGCAGCTCGCGCCGCAGTCCCTTTTCCACCAGGGTGTTCAGCAGGTCCATGCGCCCGATCCTGTCCCACGCGACCACTCCCGGCCAAGGAGAGAACGGACAACATGGCCGGAAGGGAGTGTGTGGATCGCCACACCAGTCCCTCGGGTCACGGCGGATAGGGTCGAGCAGATCTGTCGACTGCCGACAAAACGCGAGACACATCGTGAGACGCGACGCGAGGACCGCCGATGACCCAGCACACCCCGCAGCCCGAGGACGTCTTCGCCTGGATCGACGGCGCGGAGCGCGACCGCGAGCGGGCGGGACTGGTCCGCACCCTGCGGCCGAGGCCGGCCTCCTCGCCCCTGCTGGACCTGGCGAGCAACGACTACCTGGGCCTGTCCCGGCACCCGGAGACGGTGCGCGGGGCCTGTGAGGCGGCCGAGCGGTGGGGTGCCGGAGCGACCGGGTCGCGCCTGGTCACCGGAACGACCGAGCTGCACGCCGAGCTGGAGCGGGAGTTGGCCGACTTCGCCGGTTTCGAGGCGGCCCTGGTGCTTTCGTCCGGATACGCGGCGAACCTGGCCGCGGTGACCGCGCTCAGCGGCCGGGGCACCCTCGTCGTCTCGGACGCCGGGAACCACGCCTCGATCGTGGACGGCTGCCGGCTCTCACGGGCCGAGGTGGCGGTGACCCCGCACGGGGAACCGGAGCCGGTCCGCAAGACGCTGGCCGCGCACGGGGGCCGTGCCCTGCTGGTGAGCGACTCGGTGTTCTCCGTCGACGGGGACGCCGCTCCGCTCGCCGCCTACCACGCCGCCTGCCGGGCCGAGGGCGCGGCCCTGGTCGTGGACGACGCGCACGGGCTGGGGGTGCTGGGCGAGGGGGGCCGCGGCGCGCTGTACGCGGCCGGGCTCGCGGGCGCGCCCGGGGTGGTCGCCACGATGACCCTCTCGAAGTCGCTGGGCAGTCAGGGCGGCGCGGTGCTGGGGCCGGCCAAGGTGATCCGGCACCTGGTCAACACCGCCCGCGCCTTCATCTTCGACACCGGGCTGGCCCCGGCGGCCGCCGGGGCGGCGCTGGCGAGCCTGCGCCTGCTGCGCCGGGAGCCGGAACGCGCGGACCGGGTCCGGGAGGTGGCCGCCGAGCTGTACGGGCGGCTCACCGCGTCCGGCCTGACCGCGGCCCGGCCGGACGCGGCCGTGGTGTCGGTACGGGCCCCGTCGGCTTCGGCGGCACTGCGCTGGGCCGCCGACTGCCGCGAGGCAGGTCTGTCCGTGGGGTGCTTCCGTCCGCCGTCGGTGCCGGACGGCATCTCCCGGCTGCGGCTGACCGCGCGGGCCGATCTCACGGGGGACGAGATCAGCCGGGCCGTCAGCACGGTCCTCGCAACCGCTCCGGCCGGAGCCGCGGACCGCTAGCCGTGTCTTTCGGATCGTGCCGGGGCCCGATCCCGAAGCCACGACCGGGGCGTCACGTCATCCGTGCACGTCCGCCCGTACGGAGGCGAGGAAGCCGTCCCAGGCCGGCCCGGTGAAGAGCACGGCCGGGCCGTCCGTCCGCTTGGAGTCGCGGACGGCCAGCAGGCCGCCGGCCAGGGCGGCCGCTTCCACGCAGTTGTTCATTCCGGTGCTGCGGCTGCTCCGCCGCCACCGCGCGCTGTTCAGAAGTCCGCTGGTGGATAAGGGGGTTGCGGACACGGGGGTGCCTCCTTACGCGTCGTCAGCGAGTGAGCTGATCAGATCCGACGAGTCACGGGGCGGGAGGGCGTGCGCCTGGATGGTGCGGAACGCGGCGCTGTACGCGTCCAGGTCTTCCTTCCGCTCCAGATAGAGGCTACTCGTCAAATGGTCGAGTACCACCACATCCAGATCGGCGATGTTCGGAAATGAGAAGATGACGAACGGTCCGGTCAGGCCGAGATGGCCCCCCACGGTGAACGGCAGGACCTGCAACCGCACTTGGGGCAGCCGCGCCACCTCCACCAGATGCCTGAGCTGCTCCGCCATCACCCCCGGTCCGCCGATCTGCCGGCGCAGCACCGCCTCGTCCAGTACGGCGGCGAGCTCCAGCGGCGGATCGGCCCGCAGCACCGCCTGCCGGGCCAGCCGTACGTCGACCAGCGCGTCCACCTTCGGCTCCGGCAGCCCGCCCAGCGCGGCGCGGGTCACGGCCCGCGCGTAGCCGGGGGTCTGGAGCAGGCCCGGCACCACGGAGAGCTCGACGGTCCGCGCCGACCGGGCTCCGGCCTCCAGGCTGATGAAGTCCCGGTACTCCTGCGGGAGCAGGCCCCGGTAGTCGTGCCACCACTGCCGCCCGCGCGCCGCGTCCCCGTTCGCCGCGGGGCCGGCCGCCGACGCCCCGAGGGCTTCGAGCAGCGCGCGCTGCTGGGCGCTCACCACGTCCCCGTAGGCGTCCAGCAGCAGCCGGATGTCCTCCGCTTTCACGCCACTTCGGCCCGTCTCGATGCGGCTGACCTTCGACTGGTGCCAGCCGACGATGCGGGCCACCTCACCGCTGGTGAGTCCGGAGCGGTCGCGCAGCGCGCGCAGCTCCTCGCCGAGTTTGCGCCGACGTACCGCGGGGCCGTGCTGCATACCCGCTCTCCTTCCACCGGCACACCTCGCACCAGTCTGCCGTCCACATACGCTCTTCCGTAGCAGAGTTCACCGCATCGAGCGACAGATATATGCAGATCATGGGGGAACGGCGGAAACGGCGGCACGATGAGTGGCACTCTGGCGCTCAGCGTAGATCCGGGGCGGCTGCGCCCCGGTGGGAAAGGGACGTCGCCATGGCAGATCAGCTGGAAGCATCCGTCACTCTGCCGAGCGAACCGGTATCGGTCGCCGCCGCCCGCCGCTACGTGGCGCAGGTCCTGGACGACTGGGGACTGCCGCAGGACGCGGACACCGCCGACACCGTACGGCTGATCGTCTCGGAACTCGCCACCAACTCGGTGCAGCACACCTTCGGCCAGTCACCCACCTTCACCGTCGACGTCCGCCTCGAACGCGAGGAGTGGCTGCGCGTCGGGGTGACCGACAGCCATCCGCGCTGGCCCAAGCGGCTGCCCGCCGCCGTCCAGCAGGACAACGGCCGCGGGATGGTCATCATCCGCTGGCTCGCGGCCGAGGCGGGCGGCCGGCTCTCGGTCAGCCCCACCGAGGACGGCGGGAAGACCGTCTGGATCACCCTGCCCTGGCCCGCCGACGCCTCCGCGCGCACCCTCAGGGGCTGCTGACGCACTGCGGGGCCTTCCGGCCCGGCCGTATACATCACGCCCCGCCGGGACCGGGGCGGCTTCGCACCGGGTGCCCTCCGGAAACACGGGTTAACGCGGCGGAAAACTACGGGCCCTACGGTATGGTCCTCCGTCTTCCGCCAATGATCACCCACGTGCCGGTAAAGCCGCGGTGATCGGGACGGAAAGCCTCGCCCTGGATTGGGCAAGACACGCTTGGCACGGATAAGCGCAGGTCAACAAAGTGTTGACGGCCGGTACGGTCGCCCCCGGCGCGATGAAGACCATGTCCCGGAAGCTTGGTGATGCAGGTGCAACTGACACCCCACGAACAAGAGAGACTCCTGATCCACGTCGCCGCCGACGTGGCCGAGAAGCGCAGGGCGCGCGGGGTCCTCCTCAACCACCCGGAGGCCGTCGCCCTGATCACCTCGCACCTCCTCGAAGGGGCCCGGGACGGGCGGACGGTGGCCGAGCTGATGGCGTCCGGCCGCACCGTGCTCACCCGCGCCGAGGTCATGGAGGGGATCCCCGAGATGATCCACGACGTCCAGGTCGAGGCGACCTTCCCCGACGGCACCAAGCTCGTCACCGTCCACGACCCGATCGTCTGAGGGAGAACAGCCGATGATCCCCGGCGAGATCGCCTACGGGGACGGACCGGTGCGCCTCAACGAGGGCCGCCCCGTCACCCGCCTCACCGTCCTCAACGCCGCCGACCGGCCCGTCCAGGTCGGCTCCCACTACCACTTCGCCGAGGCCAACCCCGGCCTCGACTTCGACCGGGCCGCCGCGCACGGCCTGCGCCTGAACATCGCCGCCGGCACCGCCGTCCGTTTCGAACCGGGCATCCCGGTCGCCGTGGAGCTCGTACCGCTCGGCGGCCTGCGCACCGTACCGGGACTGCGCGGCGAGACCGGAGGGCCGCTCGATGGCTGAACTCCCGCGCCCGGCCTACGCCGACCTCTTCGGGCCGACCACCGGCGACCGGATCCGGCTCGCCGACACGGCCCTCTTCGTCGAGATCGAGCAGGACCTCAGCGGAGGACCGGGGAACTCCGGAGACGAGGCCGTCTTCGGCGGCGGCAAGGTCATCCGCGAGTCCATGGGACAGGCCCGCACCACCCGCGCCGAAGGCGCCCCCGACACCGTGATCACCGGTGTGGTCATCCTCGACCACTGGGGCATCGTCAAGGCCGACGTCGGCATCACCGACGGCCGCATCTGCGGCATCGGCAAGGCCGGCAACCCCGACACCATGGACGGGGTCGACCCCCGCCTCGTCATCGGCCCCGAGACCGAGATCATCGCGGGCAACGGCAAGATCGTCACCGCCGGCGCCATCGACGCCCACGTGCACTTCATCTCCCCGACCGTCGTCGAGGAGGCGCTCACCTCCGGCATCACGACGCTCGTCGGCGGCGGCACCGGTCCGGCCGAGGGGTCCAAGGCCACCACCGTCACCCCCGGACCCTGGCACCTGGCCCGCATGTTCGCCGCGCTGGAGGCCTACCCCGTCAACATCGGCCTGCTCGGCAAGGGCAACACCATGTCCCGCGAGGGCATGCGCTCCCAGCTGCGCGGCGGAGCCCTCGGACTGAAGATCCACGAGGACTGGGGCGCGACCCCCGCCGTCATCGACGCCTGCCTGGGCGTCGCCGACGAAACCGGCGCCCAGGTCGCCATCCACACCGACACCCTCAACGAGGCCGGCTTCGTCGCCGACACGCTCGCCGCCATCGCCGGGCGGACCATCCACTCGTACCACACCGAGGGCGCGGGCGGCGGCCACGCTCCCGACATCATCACCGTGGTCAGCGAGCCCAACGTCCTGCCCAGCTCCACCAACCCCACCCGGCCGCACACCGTCAACACCGTCGAGGAGCACCTCGACATGCTGATGGTCTGCCACCACCTCAACCCGGCCGTCCCCGAGGACCTTGCCTTCGCCGAGTCCCGGATCCGGCCCTCCACCATCGCGGCCGAGGACGTCCTGCACGACCTCGGAGCGATCTCCATCATCTCCTCCGACTCCCAGGCCATGGGCCGCGTCGGCGAGGTCGTGCTGCGCACCTGGCAGACCGCCCACGTGATGAAGGAGCGGCGCGGGTTCCTGCCCGGGGACGGCCCCGCCGACAACCACCGCGCCCGCCGCTACGTCGCCAAGTACACGATCAACCCCGCCGTGGCCCAGGGCCTCGCCAGGGAGATCGGCTCCGTCGAGGTGGGCAAGCTCGCCGACCTGGTGCTGTGGACCCCCGCCTTCTTCGGGGTCAAGCCCGAGCTGGTCATCAAGGGCGGCCAGATCGCGTACGCGCAGATGGGCGACGCCAACGCCTCCATCCCCACCCCCCAGCCGGTCCTGCCCCGGCCCATGTACGGGGCCATCGGCCGCGCGCCCGCGCTCAACTCGGTCAACTTCACCGTCCAGGCCGCCCTCGACGACCACCTTCCCGAACGGCTCGGCCTCGACAAGCGGTTCACGGCCATCGAGACCACCCGCAAGCTGGGCAAGTCGGACATGCGCAACAACGACGCCATGCCGAGGGTGGAGGTCGATCCCGACACCTTCACCGTCACCATCGACGGCGAGGCGGTGGAGCCGGCGCCCGCCGCCGAACTGCCCATGGCACAGAGATACTTCCTCTTCTGATGGGGCCCCGCCGCCCGAAGGGCCCCGAACGATGAGCCTCGCCGCGCTGCTCGTGCTCGCGGACGGCCGCTTCCCCGCCGGAGGGCACGCCCACTCCGGCGGGGCGGAAGCCGCCTGCAAGGCCTGCCGCATCCACGACGCCGCCTCCCTCGCGCAGTTCTGCCGGGGCCGGCTGCACACCGCGGGCCTCACCGCCGCCGGACTCGCCGCGGCCGCCGCCCTCGGCCTCGACCCGGCGCTGCTCGACGCCGCCGCCGACGCCCGCACCCCCTCGCCCGCGCTGCGCACCGCCGCGCGGCGGCTCGGCCGGCAGCTGCTGCGCGCCGCCCGGGCCACCTGGCCCGCCGCCGAACTGGACGCGCTGGCCTCCGCCTTCCCGCGCGGGGCGCACCAGCCCGTGGTCCTCGGCGTCACCGCCAGGGCCGCCGGGCTCGGCGCGCTGGACGCGGCGCACGTGGCGGCGTACGAAAGCGTGAGCGGGCCGGCCACGGCGACGGTGCGGCTGCTGGGCCTGGACCCGTTCGAGGCGAGCGCCGTCCTGGCCGGCCTCGCGCCCGAACTCGACGCCGTCGCCGCGCGCGCGGCGGAGGCCGCCCTGCTCGCCCGTACCGAGGGCCCGGACGCCCTGCCCGCGGCCTCCTCACCGCTGCTGGACATCGCGGCGCAGGCGCATGCCGACTGGGCGGTACGCCTCTTCGCGTCCTGAGCGCCCCCACCCCCCCTTCTAGGAGACCTGCCGTGCACCTCGACCACGACGTGACCTATCCCCACCGCCACACCCACGGCGCCGCCCCGCTGCGCGCCGACGGGACCCGCCGCGCCCTGCGCGTCGGCCTCGGCGGACCCGTCGGCTCCGGCAAGACCGCCACCGTCGCCGCGCTCTGCCGGACCCTGCGCTCCGAACTGTCCATGGCGGTCGTCACCAACGACATCTACACCCGCGAGGACGCCGAGTTCCTGCTGCGCGAGGCCGTCCTGCCGCCCGAGCGGATCAGCGCGGTGGAGACCGGGGCCTGCCCGCACACCGCGATCCGCGACGACATCTCCGCCAACCTGGAGGCCGTCGAGGAGCTGGAGGAGACCTTCCTGGGCAGCGCCCCCCTCGACCTGATCCTCGTCGAATCCGGCGGCGACAACCTGACCGCCACCTTCTCCCGGGGCCTGGTCGACGCCCAGATCTTCGTCATCGACGTGGCCGGCGGCGATGACATCCCCCGCAAGGGCGGACCGGGAGTCACCACCTCCGACCTCCTCGTCGTCAACAAGACCGACCTCGCGCCGTACGTGGGCTCCGACCTGGAGCGGATGGCCCGTGACGCCGCCGCGCAGCGCGGCGGACTGCCCGTGGCGTTCCAGTCGCTGCGGGGCGGCGAGGGCGTGGCCCCGGTGGCCGACTGGGTGCGCGAGCGGATCGCCGCCTGGGCCGTACGGTGACCAGCGCGCCCCCCGCGGCCCGGCCCCCCGCCGGCCTGCACCCGGCCGCCCTGCGCGCCACCGCCCGCATCCGTGCCGTCGCCGACGGGCGCGGCGGCACCGCCCTGCCCCTGCTGGCCGGGGAGGGGCCGCTCGCCCTGCGCCGCACCCGGGGCGAGGGAGCCGAGGCGGGAGTGATGCTGGTCGGCGCCATGAGCGCCCCCCTCGGCGGCGACCACCTCACGGTGGAGGCCGAGGCGGGGCCGGGCGCCCGCCTCGCCCTGCGCGCGGCGGCCGCCACCCTGGCCCTGCCCGGCCGCACCGGCGAGGCCGCGCGGTACGACGTACGGCTGACGCTGGCCGCCGAGTCGGCGGTGCGCTGGCTGCCCGAGCCGCTCGTCTCCGTGCGCGGCAGCGACCTGCGCGCCACCACCCGCGCCGAACTGGCCCCCACCGCGCGCCTGCTGCTGCGCGAGGAACAGGTCCTGGGACGCACCGCGGAAGCCCCCGGCCTGCTGCGCAGCCGCCTCACGGTCACGCGGGGCGGCCGGCCCCTGCTGGACCAGGAGCTGACCTGCGGCCCCGGCGCACCCGGCGGCTGGGACGGCCCGGCCGGAACCGCTGGACACCGCGCCCTGGGCCAGCTCCTGGTCGTCGACCCGCGCTTCGGGGCCGACCCGCCCCGGGCGGCCGTACTGGGGGAGTTCGCGGCGGCCACCCCGCTGGCCGGCCCGGCCGTCCTCGTGACCGCCCTCGCCCCGGACGCGCTGCGGCTGCGCGAGCTGCTCGACGAGGCGTCGCGCACCTACGGCTGGTGACGGGGGGACAGATACGGGGCAATGGGACACCGCTCAGCGGTACACACCTTTCCGGTTATCGGGTTGGCAAAGAAGTCGACCGTGCTCTGTTGCCGGGTACCGGTCAGACGAAAGGATCCCCCTGGCCCAATCCCGCCGCTCCGGGCGGCACATGACCAGGGGGATCAACCACGTGATACGCAATGCGACGCTGGGGAGCGCCGCCACTCTCATCACCGGCGCACTGGCGGCAGGCCTGCTGCTCGCGCCGCCGGCCTCGGCGGCTCCGGCCGGCCGGGACAACGGCGGCGCCGAGGCGGTCGGCGTCCAGATCGCCGCCGCCCGCGCCGCCCGCGCGGGCATCGACTGGAAGGACTGTCCTGCCGACTGGGGCTTCGAGAAGCCGATCCAGTGCGGCTGGGTGAAGGTCCCGCTCGACTACTCCAAGCCCTTCGGCAAGACCATCGAGCTCGCCGTCGACCGCGCCGTCAGCACGGGCGCCAAGGAGGAGCGCCAGGGCGCCCTCGTCTACAACCCGGGCGGACCGGGCGGTTCCGGCATGCGCTTCCCGCGCCGGGTCACCACCAAGAGCCCGCTGTGGGTCAACACCTCCAAGGCGTACGACTTCGTGGGCTTCGACCCCCGCGGCGTCGGCCACTCCGCGCCCATCTCCTGCATCGACCCGCAGGAGTTCGTCAAGGCCCCCAAGGCCGACCCGGTCCCCTCCAACGAGGCCGACAAGCGCGCCCAGCGCAAGCTCGCCGCCGAGTACGCGGACGGCTGCAAGGAGCGCAGCGGCGAGATGCTGCCGCACATGACCACGCCGAACACCGCGCGCGACCTGGACGTCATCCGGGCCGCCCTCGGCGAGCAGAAGCTGAACTACCTCGGCGTCTCGTACGGCACCTACCTGGGCGGGGTCTACGCGACCCTCTTCCCGACCCACGTGCGCCGCATGATCGTCGACAGCGTCGTCAACCCGGCGCAGGACAACATCTGGTACCAGGCCAACCTGGAGCAGGACGTCGCCTTCCAGATGCGCTGGAACGACTGGCAGGACTGGGTCGCCAAGAACGACGCGGTCTTCCACCTCGGCGACACCCGCGCCAAGGTCGAGGCCAAGTACCAGGAGCTGCGCGCCAAGGCCAAGGCCAACCCGCTCGGCGGGGTCGTCGGCCCGGCCGAGCTGATCGGCTTCTTCCAGGGCGCCCCGTACTACGACTCCTCGTGGGTCCCGGTCGCGCAGGCGTTCAGCGCCTGGGCCGCCGGTGACGAGAAGCCGCTGATCGAGGCCATCGCCCCGGACATGTCCGACACCAAGGGCAACGCGGCGTCCGAGAACGGCAACGCCGTCTACACCGCCGTCGAGTGCGCCGACGCCAAGTGGCCCACCAGCTGGGCCAAGTGGGACCGGGACAACACCGAGCTGCACAAGAAGTACCCGTTCCTGACCTGGTCGAACGCGTGGATGAACCTCCCCTGCGCGACCTGGAAGTCCAAGCAGAGCACCCCGATCGAGGTCGGCGCCAAGCGCGGGATCGCCCCGGTCCTGATCGTCCAGTCCGAGCGTGACGCGGCCACCCCGTACGCGGGCGCCGTCGAGCTGCACCGCCGCCTGGCGGGCTCGCGCCTGATCACCGAGCAGAACGCCGGCTCGCACGGCGTGACCAGCCTGGTGAACCCCTGCATCAACACGCGGGTGGACGCCTACCTGCTCACCGGCAAGGTCGACGCCCAGGACGTGAAGTGCGCCCCGCACGCCACGCCGGTGCCGCCCGCCCCGGCCGCGGCGAAGTCCCTCGCCGCCGACGCTCCGGCCGCCGCGCTGCCGCAGCACGAGGAGCTCCCGGCCGTCCGCTAGGACCCGGAGGCAACGGCACGACCCCGTGACACGGGCGGAAGGAGGCTCAGCGCGTCAGGCGCCGGGCCTTCTTCCGCTTCTCCTCCTCCTCGGCCTTGACCTCGCCCGCGTACCGGTCGACGTACTCCTGGCCGGACAGGCCCAGGATCGCGTACATGATCTCGTCGGTGACGGCGCGCAGCACCGCCCGCTCGCCCTCCATCCCCGCGTACCGCGAGAAGTCCAGCGGAGCCCCGAAGCGGATCGTCACCCTTCGGATCTTGGGGAGCTTCTGCCCGGGCGGCTGGATCTCGAAGGTTCCGAGCATCGCGCAGGGCACCACCGGCACCCCCGCGCCCAGCGCCATCGCGGCGACCCCGACCTTGCCCTTGTAGAGCCGCCCGTCGTGGGAGCGCGTGCCCTCGGGGTAGATGCCGAGCAGCTCGCCCTTGGCCAGGACGCCGAGCCCCTCGCGCAGCGCCGCCTGCCCGGCCTCCTTGCCGGAGCGGTCCACCGGGATCTGCCCGGCGCTGCGGAAGAAGGCCGCGGTCAGCCGGCCCTTGAGGCCGGGGCCGGTGAAGTACTCGGCCTTGGCGAGGAAGGTGATCCGGCGCGTGAGGATCGCGGGCATCAGGAAGTGGTCCGAGAAGGACAGGTGGTTGCCCGCGACGATCGCGGCCCCGTCCGCGGGGATGTTCTCCAGCCCCTCGATCCGCGGCCGGAACAGCAGCCGCAGCAGCGGACCGAGCAGTACGTGCTTGAGCAAGTGGTAGAACACCTGGCCGCTCCCGTCGATGCCCCTATGTCACGGCCATCCTACGGACAGTCAGGCGGGGGCCGGGAGGGTCAGGAGCTGCGCGAAGCGGCCAGCCCGACGGTCAGCAGGCCCAGCACCACCCAGCCGAACCACAGCCAGCCGTTGCTGCCGATCGCCACCGAGTACGTGGAGACGGCCACCAGGGCGGCGAAGGTCGTCACGGCCATCGCCTTAACGGATCCGGTCATGCCCCATGGTGGCGCCTGATGCGGCTCCCGCGCTACTGGCCGCGCCCTTGGAGCGAGGCGAGATACGCGTTGTAGGCCGCCAGCTCCTTGTCGCCGTCCCGGTCGGCGGCCCGGTCCGAGCGCTTCGCGATCCGCTGCTCCGAGTGGTACCACTGGTAGATCAGGGCGATCAGCACCAGCACCGAGGGGATCTCGCTGAACGCCCAGGCGATGCCGCCGCCCCACTGCTGGTCGAGCAGCGGGTCGATCTCCAGGGAGGCCGGCGGGTTCGCGTACGTCTTGATCATCGGCTCGCTCGCCATCATCAGGGCGATGCCGAAGAAGGCGTGGAAGGGCATGCCCGCGAACAGCTCCAGCATGCGCATCACGTAGCCGGGGCGGTGCGGGCCCGGGTCCACGCCCATGATCGGCCAGAAGAAGATCAGGCCGACGGCGAGGAAGTGGACCATCATGCCGATGTGCCCGGCCCTGCTCCCCATCAGGGAGTCGAAGATCGGGGTGAAGTACAGCGCGTAGAGGCTCGCGATGAACATCGGGATGGTGAAGGCCGGGTGCGTGACGATCCGCATGTACCGGCTGTGCAGCAGCATCAGGAGCAGCTCGCGCGGCCCCTTGGTGCCCCGGGCCGCGGGCGGCAGCGCCCGCAGGGCCAGTGTCACCGGCGCGCCGAGCAGCAGCAGGATGGGGGTGACCATGCTGATCACCATGTGCTGGACCATGTGCACGCTGAACATGACCATGCCGTAGTCGTTCAGCTTGGTGCACATCACCAGGACCACCGTCAGCACGCCGGCGACGAAGGCGACGGTACGGCCGAGCGGCCAGGAGTCCCCGCGGCCCCGCAGCCGCAGCACGCCCCACCCGTAGAGGGCGAGCCCGATCAGGGAGCCGAACAGGAAGAAGGCGTCGAAGGAGAACTCCAGCCCGCGCCCGAGAGTGAACGGCGGCAGGTCCATGTTCATGTCCATGCCGTGACCGCTGTGATCCATCTCTTCACTCCCTTGACTGTGGCGCCCCACCACAGTAGTGCCGCCCCCGGACGCGATCGCGTCCGGGGGCGGTCTCAGAAGGGGGGAAACATCACAGAACGGTCTGGGCCTCGTCGTAGCGGGCCGTGGGGACCGTCTTCAGGGTCGAGGTGGCCTCGGCGAGGGGGACCATCACGATGTCCGTGCCGCGCAGCGCCGTCAGCATGCCGAACTCACCGCGGTGCGCCGCCTCCACCGCGTGCCAGCCGAAGCGGGTGGCCAGGACCCGGTCGTACGCGGTGGGCGTGCCGCCGCGCTGGACGTGGCCCAGGATGACGGGACGGGCCTCCTTGCCCAGGCGCCGCTCCAGCTCGACGGCCAGGATGTTGCCGATGCCGGCGAAGCGCTCGTGGCCGTACTGGTCGGTGCCGCCCGCCTCGTACTCCATGGTGCCGGGCCGGGGCTTGGCGCCCTCGGCGACGACGACGATCGCGAAGCGCTTGCCCGCCGAGAACCGCTCGCCGACGATCTCGGTGAGCTCCGCGATGTCGAAGGGGCGCTCCGGGACGACGATGGCGTGGGCGCCGGCCGCCATGCCCGAGTGCAGGGCGATCCAGCCGGTGTGGCGGCCCATGACCTCCACGACCATCACGCGCTGGTGCGACTCGGCGGTGGTCTTCAGGCGGTCCAGGGCGTCGGTGGCGACGCCCACGGCCGTGTCGAAGCCGAAGGTGACGTCGGTGGAGGCGATGTCGTTGTCGATGGTCTTCGGGACGCCGACGATGGGCAGACCGCCCTGCGCGAGCAGGTTGGCGGCCTTCAGGGTGCCTTCGCCGCCGATCGGGATGATGGCGTCCAGGCCGAGGTCCGCGACGTGCCCGCGCGCCCGCTCCACGCCGTCGCGCAGGTGCGCGGGCTGGACCCGGGAGGAGCCGAGGATGGTGCCGCCCCGGGCCAGGATGCCGGCGACGGAGTCCAGGTCGAGCTTGCGGTAGTCGCACTCCAGGAGGCCGCGCCAGCCGTCGTGGAAGCCGATGATCTCGTCGCCGTGGTCGACGACGGCGCGGTGCACGACGGAGCGGATGACGGCATTGAGGCCGGGGCAGTCGCCGCCGGAAGTGAGCACACCAATGCGCATGGCAGGAAGAACCTTTGCAACGTGGGCCGACGACCGGACCACGTCGTCCGGTTGGAACTACCCGTCACCCTACAAGCGGATTCCCGGTGGACTGAACCATCCTCCACAGGATGGTCGCAACAAGCGGAAGATCGTACGAACGCACGTCGGCCCGGACTCCCCGAGGGGAATCCGGGCCGGATGCCGTGCGGCGGGGGCGGCGAAGCCCCTACGCGGGCTGCGTGGCCGCCGCGATGCGCTCCGCGCGCAGCGCCTCGTACCAGCGGTCGTCTATGGCCGGCAGCGCGTTCACGTCGAGGGCCAGCTTCAGCAGCAGGTCCGCGATGAGCGGGTTGCGGGCCATCACGGGGCCGTGCATGTACGTCCCGAAGACGGTGTCGTTGTACGCGCCCTCGGTGCCGTCGCCGCTGCCGTTGCCGCGGCCGAGCCGGGTGCGGGCGAACGGCTTGGCCGTCGGGCCGAGGTGCGTGACGCCCTGGTGGTTCTCGAAGCCCGTCAGCGGGGGCAGGTTCAGGCGCGGGTCGATGTCGGCCAGCACGTCGCCGACGCACCGCTCGCCCTCGCCGCGCACGGTCACCACGTCCAGCAGGCCGAGGCCCTCCTGGCGCTGGCCCTGGTCGTTGACGAACTCCTTGCCCAGGATCTGGTACCCGGCGCAGACGGAGAAGACGATCGCACCGTTCGAGACGGCGCGCTCCAGGCCGCCGTCGCGCAGCAGCCGCTCGGCGGCCAGCCGCTGGGGCCGGTCCTCGCCGCCGCCGATCAGGTAGATGTCGCCCGAGGTGGGGATGGGCTGGTCGCTGCGCACGTCCACGCGCTGCACGTCCAGGCCGCGCTGGCGCGCCCGGCGCTCCACGACGAGGGCGTTGCCCTGGTCTCCGTACGTGCTGAGCAGGTCGGGGTAGACCCACACCAGACGCAGGCTGTTGTCGCTCATGCTCTTGTCCTTCGAAGGTCTGGGTACTAGTTGCCGACGCGGCGGCGCACGTCCTGGAAGGCGGTGTAGTTGGCGATCAGCTCGATCTGCCCGGGGGGTGCCAGCTGGACGGCCTCGTCGATGCTCTCGCAGACCCGGAAGTCCAGGCCCGCGACCTCCAGGCGGACCGCGAGGTCCAGCTTGCGGTCGCCGATCACGAAGATCGGGTGCCCGGCCAGGCGCGGGTAGTCCACGTCCCACAGCCAGGAGGTGTCGGTGCCGTCGGCGCCGCGGGCGTTCACCGAGAGGATCACCGGCGCCGGGGGCCCGTCGATCAGCGAGAACGTCTCGAGCCAGCCCGCGGGGTTCTTCGCGAGCAGCAGGCGCAGCTCGCGGCCCATGAAGCTGACCACGTCGTAACGGCCGGCGACGGCCTGCACCTGGTACATGCGCTCCAGCGCGACCTGCGGCGGCACGCCGAAGACGGCGGCCACGGCGGCCGAGGTGGCGGCGTTGGCCTTGTTCGCGCGGCCGGGCAGCTGGAGGTGGATCGGCCAGGCGCTGCCGTGCGGGTCCAGGACGTGGTCGCCGGAGAGCACCCAGCTCGGGGTCGGGCGGCGGAAGCCGCACTCACCGCAGAACCAGTCGTCGCCGGGGCGCTGCATGACGCCACCGCAGGAGGGGCACGACCAGGCGTCGTCCTTCCACTCCTGGCCGGCGGCGACCCACACGACGTTCTGCGACGAGGACGCCGACCAGACGATCAGGGGGTCGTCGCAGTTGGCGACGACGACCGCCTTGGAGCCCTGGAGCCCCTCGCGCCACTTCTCGGCGAGCATGCGGGTCTCGGCCGCGCGGTCCAGCTGGTCGCGGGAGAGGTTCAGCAGGGCGATCACCTTGGGGGTGACGTCCCGGGCCACCCCGGCCAGGTACTTCTCGTCCACCTCGATGACGCCGTACCTGGCGTCCGAGCCGCCGGCCAGGGCCGAGGTGATGCCCGCGGGCATGTTCGCGCCCAGCGCGTTCGAGACGACCGGACCGCTGGCCCGCAGGGCCTCAGCGATCAGCCGGGTCGTCGTGGTCTTGCCGTTCGTCGCGGAGACGAGGACGACATCGAGATGCTGCGCCAGCGCGCCGAGAAGATCGGGGTCCAGCCTGAGTGCGACCTTGCCTCCGATCACCGATCCGCTTCCGCGTCCCGCGGCCCGCGACACCGCCGCCGCGGCCTTGCCCGCCGTCACGGCCAGCTTGGCCCGCGGCGAAAGCGGCTCCGTGTTGCCTGCCATCGTCCCTTGTCCTCCTAGCGTCGGTCGCCCCAGCCTATCCAGTACCGGCCGGGGCCTTGACCGCGGCGCCCCCGGTCCGCCGCGGATCTCCTCATATATTCGCCCGTCGTACCCTTACGGCCATGCGACAGCGCCCCCTCCCCGGTACCACCGGTTCCGTTCGTCCCATGAGTCTCCTGGGTGACCCGGTGCTCCACTCGCCCTGTGCGGAGGTCACCGGCTTCGGCCCCGAACTCGACCGGCTCATCGAGGACATGTTCGCCACGATGTACGCCGCCCAGGGCGTCGGCCTCGCCGCGAACCAGATCGGGACCGGGCAGCGGGTCTTCGTCTACGACTGCCCCGACGACGAGGACGTCCGTCATGTGGGACACGTCGTCAACCCCCGGCTGGTGGAAGCCGACGGGGACGCGTTCCGCGGCCCCGAGGGCTGTCTGTCGCTGCCCGGCCTGGAGGCGGGCACGGTCCGCTTCGACCGGGCGGTCGTGGAGGGGGTCACCTCCGACGGGGCCCCGGTGCGGATCGAGGGCACCGGGTTCTTCGCCCGGTGCCTCCAGCACGAGTGCGACCACCTCGACGGCACGGTCTACGCGGACCGGGTGACCGGGCTGCGCGCCCGCCGGCTGCGCCGTGCCATCCGCAAGGCCCCGTGGGGCGGCGCGCCCGCGTAACCGTTCAGAAGCCGGGGCCGTCCGCCCGGTTGCCGGCGGTGGCCAGGCGGCCCCAGAGCAGGTCGGTGAGGCCGGCCACCAGCGCCGCCCGGCCGCAGGGGCGTTCGCCGAGCCACCAGTCGCCGGCGGCGTGCATCATGCCGACGATGCCGTGGCCCCAGATTCGGGCGAGCTGTGCCCCGTCGGGGCCGAGGTCCACGCGCTCCCCGACCACCTCGGCCAGCTCCTCCCCGAGCCGGCGCAGCAGGGGCGCGGAGTGCAGGCCGACGTCGAAGCCGCGCTCGCTGCTCTGCGAGTCCTCGGCGGGGTGCATCAGGAACCGGTAGACCTGCGGGCGGGCCTCGATGGCGGCGAGGTAGGTGTCCAGGGTGGACTCGACCCGCCGTCGGCGTTCGGCCGGGGCGTCGAGCGCGGCCCGCAGCGAGTCGAGCAGGGCGTCGGTGTGCCGGACGGCGAGCGCCTGGTAGAGGCCCGCCTTGTCGCCGAAGTGCCGGTAGAGGATCGGCTTGGTGATGCCCGCTTCGGCCGCGATGGCGTTCATGGAGGCCTTGGGGCCGTCCCTGAGTACGACGCGGTCCGCCGCCTCGAGCAGTTCGCGCCGGCGGCGTTCTCCCGCTCCCGGCTCGCCCGCCTGCTGACTGGTCTCCATGACGTGTTTCTCTCCCCGCCCTTGCGATGGTGCGTGACGCCCACGCAACGTAACACCCCACACGGCCCCGTCACCGAATCCGGCTGCGCTTGACAGTGCTTACCAGCCGGTAACAGACTGTGGCCACGGTGAGGGTTACCGGCAGTAACGGTAACCGTGTGAGAACAGCTGGAGGGGACATGGCGGAGTTCACCATGGAGCTCAACGACGACCAGAAGCAGGTCCGCGACTGGATCCACGGCTTCGCCGCCGACGTGATCCGGCCCGCGGCCGCCGAATGGGACGAGCGGGAAGAGACTCCGTGGCCCGTCATCCAGGAGGCGGCCAAGGTCGGCATCTACTCCCTGGACTTCTACGCCCAGCAGTTCTTCGACCCGACCGGCCTCGGCATCCCCATGGCGATGGAGGAGCTGTTCTGGGGCGACGCGGGCATCGCGCTGTCCATCGTCGGCACCGGCCTCGCGGCCATCGGCGTCGTCGCCAACGGCACCGAGGAGCAGATCGGCACCTGGATCCCGCAGATGTACGGGACCCCCGACGACGTCAAGGTCGCCGCCTTCTGCTCCTCCGAGCCGGACGCCGGGTCGGACGTCGGCGCGATGCGCACCCGGGCCGTCTACGACCAGGCCAAGGACGAGTGGGTGCTCAACGGCACCAAGACCTGGGCCACCAACGGCGGCATCGCCAACGTCCACATCGTCGTCGCCGTCGTCGACCCGGAGCTCGGCACCAAGGGGCACGCCTCCTTCATCGTGCCCCCGGGCACCCCGGGGCTCACCCAGGGCCAGAAGTTCAAGAAGCACGGCATCCGCGCCTCGCACACGGCCGAGGTGGTCCTGGAGGACGTACGCGTGCCCGGTTCCTGCCTGCTCGGCGGCAAGGACAAGCTGGACGAGCGCCTCGCGCGGGCCCGTGAGCGGGCGGCGGCGGGCGGCGGCGAGCGGGTGAAGAACGCCGCCATGGCCACCTTCGAGGCCTCCCGGCCGGCCGTCGGGGCGATGGCCGTCGGCACGGCGCGCGCGGCGTACGAGGTCGCCCTGGACTACGCGAAGACCCGTACCCAGTTCGGGCGCCCGATCATCGACAACCAGGGCGTGGCCTTCCAGCTCGCGGACATGCGCACCCAGATCGACGCGGCCCGGCTGCTGGTGTGGCGGGCGTCCTGGATGGCGGTCGCGGGCAAGCCGTTCACCTCGGCGGAGGGCTCCATGTCGAAGCTGTTCGCGAGCGAGGTGGCGAAGAAGGTCACCGCCCAGGCGGTCCAGATCCTCGGCGGCAACGGTTTCACCCGGGAGTACCCGGTGGAGCGCATGCACCGCGACAGCGCGATCTACACGATCTTCGAGGGGACGAGCGAGATCCAGCGCCTGGTGATCGCGCGCACCCTCTCCGGCATGCCGATCCGCTAGCGCCGTGCGGAGGGCCCGCGGGTGCGGCTGCCCCCCGGGCGTCAATGCCGCGGGGTCAGGCAGTTCACGGTCCAGCCGTCGCCGCCGTACTCCGGGGCGGAGAGGAAGTCGCCCGGGGCGCGGGACTCCCCGGCGGCCGGCCGCTTGCTGGCCCTCAGGGGTGCAGCAGGCGGGCGAGGACCCGGGTGAACAGGAGGCGGCCCGCCCGCGCCACCAGGGGGTCCAGGGCGCGGGGGAGGAAGCGCACGCGGAGGGCCTCGCGCCAGTGGACCTCCGTCCCCCCGCCGGGGACCGGGCGGAGCTCGATCTCCGCCCAGCCCGTGACGGTCCGGCCGCGCTTCTCCAGCCGGACCAGCCGCGGCGGCTCCCAGCGGACGACCTCCATCGGGTCGTCGAACGTGATCCTGCCCACTCCGGTGCGCGCGGTGAAGCGCGTCCCGACGCCCGACGGCGGCTGCGCGTCGATCACCGTCCGGGTCAGCGGCACCTCCTCGCCCTGGCGTTCCCAGTCCGTCAGCCGCCTCCAGGCCTCGGCCGGCGGGAGGGACGTACGGCGAATGATCCGGATCACGGGCATGAGCGCATGGTAAGCGGGCATACACACCCTGAACCGGACCCCGAATACGGGTTCCGCCGGGGGTGGCGATCGGCAATACTCGCCGCCACCGTGGATCGCGGATTCGACCGGGTGACCACCGGCCCTCCCGCCCCACACTGCGAGGAGGTGCGCCATGTGCTCCCACCAGCCCCCCTGCCCGCCCGCCGACAGCGCCGACCACGAGGCCGCCCGCGTCGTGGCCTCCCATCCCGAACAGGGCTGGAGCCTGCTCTGCAACGGGGTGGTCATCTTCGACGACACCGGGGAACTGCTCCCCGAAGGCCGGACGGTGGAACCCCGTCGCCCGGCCCTGGTCTGAGCGAGGAGGCAGCATGCGCCAGCAGCTGATCCGCAAGCCCGTCCCCAAGCCCGCCCCCCGAGACCTGGACCTGCGCACACCGTCGGGCAGACCCCTCCCGTACTGACGGGAGTCCGGGTGACAGGCGGCCCGCCGGCTGGGGCTCAGCCGGTGGGTGCCGCCGCACCACCGCGGAACGCGGTCTCGTACGCCGCGTCGCCGATGGCCGCCCTGGCCTGCCGCTCGCCGAGGTCCCGCAGGGCCGTCAGCGCCGGCGAGCCCATCTGCGGCCGCCCCACCGTGCGCCACCAGGCGTGCCCGGTGCCGAGCAGCCGTGCGGCCAGCTCACCGTCGCCGAGGGCCGCCACCGCCGCCGCGAGCAGGTCCAGGCCCAGCGCGATGCCGAAGCGGTCGCCCAGCAGCCGCTTGCCGGACAGCATGGCCCGTACGTGCCGCGCGGCCTCGCCGTGCTGGCTCAGCCCGAGCGCCGCGAGGGCCAGGACGTAGTCCGCGTACGCCCGCAGCCAGCGCTCGCCCAGCTCCGCGCACGCCTCCCGCAGCCCACGCGCCTCCTGCGCGGCCTCCTCGAAGCGCCCGAGGTCGTACAGGGCGAACGCGGTCGCCAGCCGGCACAGCAGCCACCCCGCCCCGCTCGTCGGCCCGCCGTGCGCCGCCCGCGCCCCGGGCCCCGCCAACGCGAGCGCCTCCACCGGGTCGCCCGGCATCAGGACCGACACCGCGCACAGGTACGCGGCGCGCAACTGCCGCTCGGGCTCGCCGAGCAGCGCCGCCTCCCGGGCGCAGTCGGCGCCCACCCGCCGGGCCGCCTCCATGTCGCCCTGGGCCAGCATCGTCAGGCCGAGCGCCCACAGGGCCTGGGCGCGGGCGGCGCCCGCGGGCGGGGCCCCGCCGAGGGCGCGTTCCAGGACGGCCCGGCCCTCGTGGACGTGCCCGCACGAGAACCAGAAGAACCACAGGCCGCCGGCCATCTCCAGGGCCGCCGGGGGATCCGTGCCGAGCAGGTGCTCGAGGGCCGTGCGCAGCTGCGCGTGCTCGGCGCTCATCCTGCGGTACCAGTCCACCTGGCCGGGCCCCAGCCAGCCCCGCTCGGCGGCGCCGGACAGCGCGGCGTACCAGTGGGCGTGCCGGTCGGCGACGGTCCGTACCTCGTCCAGTTCCGCCAGCCAGTCGTGCCCGAACTCCCGGATGGTGTCGAGCATCCGGTAGCGCGCCCCGGCGCCCCGCTCCTCGGAGCGCCGTACGACGGACTTCGCGACGAGCCCCTCCAGCACCCGCTCCACCCGGGCGGCGGGCAGCGGCCCGCCGGAGCACACGGCCCGGGCGGCGGCGACGTCGAAGTCCCCGCTGAACACCGAGAGCCGGGCCCACAGCAGCCGTTCCACCGGCTCGCACAGCTCGTGGCTCCAGCCGATCGCGGTCCGCATGGTCTGGTGCCGGGGCGGAAGGGCGGCGCGGGGGCCGCAGAGCACCTCGAAGCGCGCGCCGAGGCGCTGCGCCATCTGCTCCAGGCTCCACAGCCGCATCCTCGCCCCGGCCAGCTCCAGGGCGAGCGGGATGCCGTCCAGCCGGCGGCACACCTCGGCGGCGGTCCGGGCCCCCGCGGGGTCGGCGAAGAGGGGGGAGGACTGCGGGCTCGCGGCCAGGGCGCTGGCCCGGAAGAGGGCCAGCGCCTCGCTGTCGGGGCCCTCGCAGGGCAGCGGGCGGACTTCGAGCACCGTCTCGCCCGGGGAGTCGAGCCGCTCCCGGGAGGTGGTCAGCACCGTCAGTCCGGGTGCGGACTGCAGGAGTTCGCCCGTGAGGTGGCGAACTTCGGCCACCATGTGCTCGCAGGTGTCGAGGACGAGGAGCAGGGTCTTGTCGGCCATCCACGCGCACAGCTCCTCGTCGGGGCGGTGGGCGGCGTGGTCGGCGAGGCCGAGGGCGTGGGCGACGGTGGTGGTGAGCAGGGCGGGGTCGCGCAGCGGCGAGAGCTCCACCCACCAGATGCCGTGGGACCAGAGCCCGTGGGACCGGATCCCGTGGGGCCGCATCCCGCGGGGACGGGAGCGGCTGAGGCGGGTGGCGGCCCGCAGGGCGAGCCGGGTCTTGCCGACGCCGCCGACCCCGGTCAGGGTGACGAGTCTCCGCTCCTCCAACAGGCCCTCCAGGTCCGCCAGTTCGGCCTCGCGGCCGATGAAGCCGGCTGTTTCCGGCGGCAGGTTCCCCGGCATGCCGCCCGGGTCTGGCGCAGGGCCCCCGCATGCGGAGTCTGCCTGATTGTGGTTGACCGAGTACTCACCGAACACGGATGTATTGTGCGCGATCTTCTTTCGCGCCACGGCCGTTCGGCCGGGATCCGCGGCGGCGCGGTGCCCGCGGGGTGTCAGCCGGCCAGCAGGATCCGCCGTTCTTCGGAGAAGGCCCCCCAGTTGCCGTCGGGCAGCCGGGCGCGCAGTTTCAGGGTCCAGACCGTGCCGCCGGGCTCGGTGGTGGTCAGCCGGTAGGAGGCCCGGCCCTGCGGTACGGCCCCGGCCCCGAACTGGATGACGGTGACGGGCCGGTCGTTGACGTACAGCTGGTACTCGCTCGTCGCGCGGCCGGTGTCCGGGGCGGTCCAGGCCAGCTCGACCGTGCCGGGGGAGGCGGTCGCGGTGAACGAGCCGGGCGCGGTCTGGGGGGCCTGTCCGGGATCGGCCGGGGTGGTCACCGCCGCCGGCGGTCCGTCGGGGGAGGAGTTGTCGGAGCCGTCGCGGGCGCGGACGGTGAACTCGTAGGCGGTGCCCGGCTGGAGGCCGGTGACGGTGGTGCCGGTGTCGGTGCCGGAGGCGGTGTGGACGCGCACTCCGGCCTGGTAGACGTCGTACGCCGTCACGCCGGTGTCGTCCGTCGCCGCGCCCCAGCTCAGCCGGACGGCGCGGGGGCCCTCGGGGCGCCCGGTGGTGGCGGGCGGGGCGGTGGGGGCCTGGTGGTCCTCGGCCTTCGCTGCGGGGGTGGTCACCTCGGCGGGGGCGCTGAGCGGGGAGCGGTTCCCGGCTCCGTCCTCGGCCCGGACGGTGAAGGAGTAGGCCGTCCGCGGGGTGAGGCCGGTGATGTCCGTCATCGTCTTGTCGGCGGGCAGCTCCCGCACCAGCCGACCGTCTTGGAACACCTGGTAGCCGCTGACCCCGTCCGCGGTGTCGGGTGCCCGCCACATCACGTGGACCGAAGTGGCGCTGCCGGCCTGTGCGGTGAGGCCGGCGGGAGCGCGCGGGGGCTCGGTGTCGCCGTCCGCGCCGCACGCCGTCAGGGTCGCCGCCAGGCCGAGGGCGAGCGCTGCCCATGCCCGGCGCGGGGGAGGGGTGCCTCGCACGGGATGCCTTCCTCTAATGGTCTAGACATATATGGCACGGGGGAGGCGGCTCCACAAGGCCCTGGCGGGCCGGCGCGGCCGCCGGGCGCCGGTCTGGGCGGGTTCGTACGCATCCGCTCCCGTCCGGCGTCATTGCGGCCCTGGGACGGGCGCCCCGCGCTCCCTGCGCATCGAAGCCGGCGTCGCCTTCCAGCAGCCCCGTCTCTCGGCCGACCCCCGCCTCAGCCCGTACGACCTCGTCGGGGCACCGCCGAGTCGGCCGACCGGGTCGGCCTCGGCGCCGGCCTCCTCGCCCGGCGCCCTCAGGAGGTCAGCGACGGCCGGCTGCAACGCGCCTGCGTGGCCCGGGCGCTGGTGCCGCGGCCGCGCCGGAGCGACATCGCGGACGGCCGGGCGACTGTTGCGCCTTCGTGAACCGTCCGGCGCATCCATGGACTCCTCGGACAGCGCGACCTAGCGTCTGGCGGCGGCGCGACATCAGACGCAACGTCAACAGCCCCGTCCGGCAAGGAGGACGCCCCGATGTTCCGAAGAGCGCTGAACTGCGCCGTGGTCCCCGCCCTGGCCGCCCTGACGGTGATCGGCCCGATCGCCCCGGCCCAGGCCGACGAGATCCCCCAGGCGCCCGGCCACCGCCTGGTCAGCCACTACGAGGGCGCCCCCGCGGCCGCCGCTCCGCTGCCGGGCGCGGCCCCGCCCCAGCACCCCTTCCTCGCGCCCAACGGCCGCAGCGGCATGCACTCGGACGCCGCCGGCAGCGCCACCTCGCCGTGGTCGGGCCCGCTGGGGAAGGACCCGCAGGTGACCAGCGAGAAGATCGCGGCGCTCGGCGGCGAGTGCGCCACCGCCACCTTCGACTCCGGCGGCCGCCTCGTCACGGTCTGCGGCACCTTCTCCGGCTTCAAGGTCAAGCTCCTGGAACCCCGCACGCTCGCCACGCTCGCCGAGTACCAGCTCCCGCAGCGTCCCTCCACGGTCGAGGCGATCACCTCGCTCGACTTCGCGAAGATCTTCAAGGACACCTCGGGCGGCGCCTATTTCTACCTGGACGACCAGGACCGGGCCGTGCTCGCCGACTCCCGCCAGCACGTGCTGCGCCTCGCCCACGCGTGGCACCCCGACGCGTCGGGCGGGAGCTGGAAGTTCACCGTCACCGACGACTGGGACCTCACCGGCCAGGTGCCGCACGACTGCGTCGGCTGGACCAACCTGCGGCCCAGCGGCACCTGCGACCCGGTCACCTCGGTCATGCCCGACTGGGACGGCCGCATCTGGTGGGTCACCCGCCAGGGCCGGGTGGGCACCGTGGACCCGGCGAGCGGGCGGATCCGCTCCATCCGGCTGGAGGGCGAGGAGATCCAGAACTCCTTCTCCGTCGCCGAGGACGGCGTCTCCATCGTCACCGACCACGCCCTGTACGGGTTCCGCACCCGCCCCGACGGCACCCCCGAGGCCCAGTGGCGCCAGACGTACGACCGCGGGACGGGAACCAAGCCCGGCTCCGTCAACCAGGGTTCGGGCACCACCCCGGACCTGTTCGGCGACGGCTACGTCGCCATCACCGACAACGCCGACGACCGGATGAACGTCCTGGTCTACCGGCGCGGCGCGGACGTCCCCGCCGACCGGCGGCTGGTCTGCCGGGTGCCCGTCTTCGGACCCGGGGCCTCGACCACCGACAACTCCCTGATCACCTGGGGCAACAGCATCGTCGTCGAGAACAACTACGGCTACGAGAACCCGGCCTCGCTGCTGCTGGGCAAGTCGGTCGTCGGCGGCGTCACCCGCATCGACGTCCGCGCCGACGGCAGCGGCTGCGACACCGTGTGGGAGAGCCCGGTCCGTGCTCCCTCCGTGGTGCCGAAGCTCTCCACCGGCAACGGGCTGCTCTACTTCTACGAGAAGGAACCCAGCGTCTGGGGCATCGACTCCTGGTACCTCACCGCGGTGGACTTCCGCACCGGGGAGCGGCGCTGGCGGCGGCTGACCGGCACCGGCCCCCTGTACGACAACAACTGGGCGCCGATCACCCTCGGCCCCGACGGCACGGCCTACGTCGGCGTGTTCAACGGCATCGTCGCGGTCCGCGACCGCGGCTGAACCGGCCCCGGCCCCGGCCCCGGCTCCTCCTCGGCGCGGGGGCCGGGTCAGCCGCCGGGCCGCCACAGCGGGTGCTCGCGCTCGGCCCACCACCGCGCGACCGAGCCGGTGCGCAGGCCGCGCCGGGCCTCCGGATCCCCCAGGGCCTTGCCGATGTGCCCCGCCAGTACGACGGCCAGGGCCAGCGCCAGCCAGTCGTGCACGAAGGTGGCACCGGTGCGCAGCACGAGCGGGGCGAGGCCCGTGAACCACATCGGCAGCCCGGTGCCCAGCATCACCAGCACCGCCCCCGCCAGCCACGCCGCGTACAGCTTCTGCCCGGCGTTGAACTTCCCGGCGGGCCTCGGCCCCCGGCGCCGCAGCGCCGAGCGCAGCCAGACGCGGTCGTGCGGGCCGAAGCGGTTGAGCACGCGCAGGTCGGCGCGGAAGGCGCGGGAACCCAGTCCCACCAGCAGCGGCGCGGCCAGTGCCGCCCCCGACCACGTGTGGACCGTGACGACGAGATGCCGGCGCCCCACCAGCTCGGCGAGCGGTGCCAGGTACAGGCAGCCGGCGGAGATCACGCAGACGCCCATGAGGGCGGCCGTGGCCCGGTGGACCCAGCGCTCGGCGCGGCCGAACCGGTGTACGCGGTCGGCCCCTTCAGACGGTCGGGGCATCGTCGCGTCCGTTCGACCTGCCGACCCAGGCGTCGACGTCATATCCGAGCCCCTCCCAGTAGCCGGGTTCGACGTCGCGGGTCACGGTGATCCCGGAGAGCCACTTCGCCGACTTGTAGAAGTACATCGGCGCGACGTACAGCCGCGCGGGTCCGCCGTGGCTGTGGCTCAGCGGCCGGTCCTGCATCCGCAGGGCCACCATGACGTCGTCGCGCCGGGCCTGGGGGAGGGTGAGGCTCTCCGTGTAGGTCCCGTCGAAGCAGCTGAAGCGGATGGCCCGCGCCCCGGGCCGCACCCCCGCGGCGTCGAGCAGCCGCGACACCGGCACCCCCTCGAAGGAGGTCCCGGGGACGCGCCAGCCGGTGACGCACTGCACGTCGCGCACGACCCGGGTCTGGGGCAGCGCGCGCAGGGCGTCGAGGCCGTACGCCGCCGGGCGCTCCACCAGGCCGTCGACGGTGAGCCGGTAGTCGGCCGGGCCGCGCTCGGGCACGGAGGCGGCCACCGAGTAGTACCGGAACCCGCCCCCGTCGGGCAGCAGCCCGGTGATGCCGGTCGGGTCCTTGCCGGCGGCGGCACCGAGCCCCGCCTCGACCCCCCGCCGCAGCCAGGGCGCGGCCGCCAGCCCGGCGGCGCCGAGCCCGACCATGCCGAGCACCAGGCGCCGCCCGACGGGGGCGCCGTGGCCGTCGGGCCCGGCCTGCGGGCCGGGCCCCGCCGTCTGTCCGGTGCTTCCCTCTGTGTTCACCCGCCGATTCGACCACCGGCCCCGCCCGGGCGCCAGAGCGGACGGCCGCACGTCAGGATTCCGTCACATCCCGGCGGCGGGGGCGGTGCCCGCGCCCCCCCCGCTACACGGCGGATTCGAGCCGCCGGTCCGCCAGGCGGTCCCGGCCCGGCGGGGCGGGCGGCCCGGCCTTCACCAGGTCGAGGCTCGCCTCCAGGTCGTCCAGCGCGAGACGCGCGGCGGCGATCCGCTCCCGGACCTCGTCGGCCGGACCCGTGGCGTTCGCCGCGCGCTCGCGGGCCCGCGCGTCCGCCTCCTCCATCTCCCGCGCCTCGTCGAGGGAGTTGAGCACCACGCCGATCAGGACGTTCACCAGGACGAAGGAGGCGAGGAGCGCGTACGAGGCGTAGTAGAGGATGCTGAACCGGGAGATCTCCAGCCCGGCCCGGACCGCGTCCGTCAGCCCGTCCAGGGTGGTGAGCAGGAACAGCGTGAGCGCGGCCCGCCCGATCGAGCCGTAGTGCTGCGGGTCGGAGGCGGCGAAGCAGACCCAGCCGACCATGGCGTACACGTACACCACCAGCGCGCCGATGAACAGGAAGCTGGCCGTGCCCGGCAGGCTCCGCCCGACCGCGAGCAGCAGGATCCGCAGGTGGGGGAGGAAGCGGGCGGTGCGCAGCACGCGGGCGAGGCGCAGCAGCCGCAGCACGGTGGTGTTCTCGCGCAGGAACGGCAGGAAGGCGGAGGCCACGATCAGCAGGTCGAAGATGTTCCAGGGATCCCGGAAGAATGCTTTCGGCCGGTCGGCGTGCGCACCCACGCGCAACAGCATCTCCAGCGTGAAGAGGGTCAGGCAGGACTCCTCCGCGATCCGGAGCACCTGGCGGTGCGAGGCGGCCAGCCCGCTGTACGTCTCCACGCCCATCAGTGCCGCGTTGAGCAGGATCACCGCGAAGACGCCCATCCCGAACGACGGGGCCTCGGTGATGCTGCGGCAGCGGGCGGCCAGTCGCCTTCGGCCGGTTCCGGCCGGAGTGGGGTCCGTCATCTCGCTCCTCGTACTCGTGTCGCTCGTGGTCGGCGTCGCGCGGACCGGCGCGTGGCGGGGGCGTACGCGCCGGTCCGTACCTCCTTCTAACGCCGTGCGGACGAACGGGTTTCAGAACGCTCGCGCAGGGGCGCCGCCACGGGCCGGACCCTGCCCGGGGCTTACGTCCCCGGGCCGATGTCCCTTCTGCGCGGGCTGGTTACTGTCGCGACATGGACAGAACAACACTCACAGCCAGCCCGCCCGCGGCACCGGACGCGGGGGCGGGTCCGGCCGTCCGCGCATGGGCCGGGGCCGCCGCCCACCTCCTCGTCGCGGGCCTGGTCATCGGCCTCGCCTCCAGCACCCCCTGGCCGGTGCTCGCCTGCACCCTCCTGCTCGCCGCCGGCCTGCTGGCCGGGCTGGTGCGGCGCAGGCCCCTCGCGGCGCTGGCCGTCACCCTGCTCAGCGGGACGCTCGTGGCCTTCTCCGTGCCGCACCACGGACCGGAGCACCTGCCGGTCTACCTCCCGGCTGAGCTGGTCCTCGGCGTCGTCGCCGCCACGCGTTCGCGCCGCACCGCCCTCGTCGCCGGCGCAGTCTGCGGAGCGGTCGTGCTGCCGGCCGTCGCCCTGCTGGTCTCCGGGCCCGCCGTGGGCGGCGCGGCCCTGGTCGCGGTCCTGTCGGGATGCCTCGCCTGGCTGGCCGGGCTGTCGCTGCGCCAGCGCCGCGAGCACGCGGTGGAACTGCGCGGCAGGGAGGTCTCCGAGGCCGTCACCGCCGAACGCCTGCGCATCGCCCGCGAGCTGCACGACATGGTCGCGCACAGCATCGGCGTGATCGCCATCCAGGCGGGCGCCGGAAGCCGGGTCATCACCACCCGGCCCGACGAGGCCCGCGACGCGCTGACCGCCATCGAGACCACCAGCCGCGAGACCCTGGCGGGGCTGCGCCGGACCCTGGTCGCCCTGCGCCGGGCCGAGCCGGACCCGGACGGCGGCGACACCGCGACCGGACCCGCGCCGGGGCTGGCCGACCTCGACGCGCTGGCGGCCTCCCCGGCCGCGGCGGGCGTCCGGGTGGACGTCCGCAGGACCGGCGAGCCGCGCCGGCTCCCGCCGGAGATCGAGCTGTCGGCGTACCGCATCGTGCAGGAGGCGCTCACGAACGTGGTCCGGCACGCCGGCGCCGCGCAGGCCCGGGTGACCGTCGGCTTCCGGGACGAGGAGCTGACGGTGGAGGTCGTCGACGACGGCAGGGGAGCGGCCGGACGCGCGGCGGAGACCGGTTTCGGCATCACCGGCATGTACGAGCGGGTCAGCCTGCTCGGCGGCCGCTTCAGCGCCGGCCCCCGCCCCGAGGGCGGATTCCGGGTCGCGGCGGAGCTGCCCCTGCCCGCGGTGGCGGAGGCGGCCCGATGAACGCGGCTCCGGTGCGCGTCCTGCTCGTGGACGACCAGCCGCTCATCCGCTCCGGGCTGCGGATGCTCATGGCCGACAGCGAAGGGCTGGAGGTGGTCGGAGAGGCCGGCACCGGCGGGGACGCGGTCCGGCTGGCCGCCGAGCAGGGCCCCGACGTGGTGGTGATGGACATCAGGATGCCGGGCATGGACGGCATCGAGGCGACCCGCCGGATCACGAGCGGCCCGGGCGCGCCCCGGGTGCTCGTCCTGACGACCTTCGACGAGGACGAGCACGTCTACGGGGCGCTGCGCGCCGGCGCGAGCGGCTTCGCCGTCAAGGACATGGCCCTGGACGAGATCCTGGCGGCCGTCCGCCTGGTGGCCGCCGGGGACGCGCTGCTCGCCCCGGCCGTCACGCGCCGTCTGATCGCCGACTTCGTACGGGCGCCGGTCGCCCGGGAGCGGCCGCCCCGGGTGGTCGAGGGGATCACCGACCGGGAGCGGGAGGTCCTCACCCTGGTCGGGCGGGGCAGGTCGAACACGGAGATCGCCGAGGAGCTGTTCATCTCCGTGGCCACCGCCAAGGCGCACGTGGCGCGCCTGTTCAGCAAGCTGGGCGCGCGCGACCGGGTCCAGCTGGTGATCACGGCCTACGAGGCGGGGCTGGTCACCCCGTCGGGCCGATGACCCGCGTGCCCGCGGGCGAGCGGCGCAAAGCGGCCGGGCCGGGTCCCTCGGGGACCCGGCCCGGCCGTCCGTGTACGCGGGGGGAGGTCAGGAACGCGGACCGCGCTCCTGCTGCTCGGAGCGCCGCGCGGCCTCCTCCGCCTGCTTCTCCTTGATCCGCACGCTCTCCTTGCGGACCTCGGCCTGGGTGGCGCGCTCCTTCTGCAGCCACTCCGGGTTCTCCTGCTTGATCGCCTCGATCTGCTCGGTGGTGAGCGCCTCGGTGACTCCGCCGCGCGCGAGACCGGCAATGGACACGCCGAGCTTCGAGGCGACCACCGGGCGGGGGTGCGGGCCGTTGCGCCGCAGCTCCACCAGCCAGGCCGGCGGCTCGGCCTGGAGTGCGTTCAGCTCGGTGCGCGAGACGACACCCTCCTGGAACTCTGCGGGGGTGGCCTCGAGGTACACACCCAGCTTCTTCGCCGCGGTCGCGGGCTTCATCGTCTGGGTGCTCTGGTGGGACGTCATGGTGTCAAGGGTATCGAGCGTGTGCGCTACCTCCGACCACGACCGGTAGCCTTGCGGGGTGACAGGCTCGGATGTACCCCCTTCGTTCCGGCTCGCCTACGTCCCGGGAGTGACACCCACGAAGTGGGTGCGGATCTGGAACGAGCGGCTGCCCGACGTCCCGCTGGCCCTCGTCGGCGTGGCCGCCGCCGAGGTGTTCGCCGCGCTGCGCACGGGTGACGCCGACGCCGGGTTCGTACGGATGCCCGTGGACGGGGCGGACCTCAGCGCGATCCCGCTCTACACCGAGACGACCGTCGTGGTGGTCCCGAAGGACCACGTGGTGGCCGCCGTGGAAGAGGTCACCACCGGGGACCTGGCCGACGAGATCGTGCTCCACCCCCTCGACGACGTCCTGGAGTGGGAGGACCTCCCCGGACAGCCCGCGTTCGAACGGCCCGCCACCACGGCGGACGCCGTCGAGCTGGTGGCCGCGGGCATCGGCGTCCTCGTCGTCCCCCAGTCCCTCGCCCGCCTGCACCACCGCAAGGACCTCACCTACCGGACGGTCACCGACGCCCCCGCGTCGCGGGTCGCGCTGTCCTGGCCGCAGGAGAAGACCACCGACCTCGTGGAGGAGTTCATCGGGATCGTCCGCGGACGGACCGTGAACAGCACGCGCGGCCGCCCGCCCACCCCGCCGCAGCCCAAGCAGCGCAAGGCGGCCGGGAACGCCGCCGGCAAGGCCGGCGGCAAGACGGGTGCCGGCAAGACCGGCGGCAGGACCGCGGGCGGGCCCGCGGCCCGCTCGGGCGGGAAGCCCGCCGCCAAGCGGGGCAAGCCGCGCGGTCGCCGCTAGGGGGTGTCCGGTCCCCGCGTTGCGTCGCGGGGCTCCGGGGGGCAGGGTCGGTGGGGCGGCTCCCTCGCAGGAAGGTCGGACCATGCCCATCGCCACCGTCAACCCCACGACCGGCAAGACGCTGCTCTCCTTCGACGCCCTCGACGCCGCCGGCATCGAGCGCTGCCTGGCCCTGGCGGCGAGCACGGCCGCTTCCTACCGGCACACCGCCTTCGCCGAGCGTTCCGCGCTGCTCTGCCGCGCGGCGGACCTGCTGGAGGCGGAGGCCGAGGACGTCGCCCGCACCATGACGGTCGAGATGGGCAAACCGCTCGCCGCGGCCCGCGCGGAGGCGGCCAAGTGCGTCAAGGCGATGCGCTGGTACGCCGCCCACGCCGAGTCCCTCCTCGCCGACGAGCAGCCCGCCGACGCCGACGTGCGCGACGCGGGCGCCTCGGCCGTACGGGTCCGCTACCGGCCCCTGGGCGTGGTGCTCGCCGTCATGCCGTGGAACTTTCCCCTCTGGCAGGTCGTGCGCTTCGCCGCGCCCGCGCTCATGGCCGGCAACGTGGGCCTGCTCAAGCACTCGTCGAACGTCCCGCAGACCGCGCTGTACCTCGGCGACCTCTTCCACCGGGCGGGCTTCCCCCAGGGCTGCTTCCAGACCCTGCTCATCGGCTCCGGCCCCGTCGAGGGCATCCTGCGCGACCCCAGGGTGGCCGCGGCCACCCTCACGGGCAGCGAGCCGGCCGGGCGCGCGGTGGCCTCCGTCGCCGGGGACGAGGTCAAGAAGACCGTCCTGGAGCTCGGCGGCAGCGACCCGTACATCGTGATGCCGTCGGCCGACGTGGCCCGCGCGGCCCGTACGGCGGTCACGGCGCGGGTGCAGAACAACGGCCAGTCCTGCATCGCCGCCAAGCGGTTCATCGTCCACGAGGACGTCTACGAGGAGTTCGCGCGGCTCTTCACGGACGGCATGCGGGCCCTGACCGTGGGCGACCCGATGGAGGAGTCCACCGACGTCGGCCCGCTGGCCACCGAGAGCGGCCGCGCCGACGTGGAGGAGCTGGTCGACGACGCCGTACGGCAGGGCGCCGCCGTCCTGTGCGGCGGCCGCCGCCCGCCCGGCCGCCCGGACGGCTGGTTCTACGAGCCGACGGTCCTGGCCGACGTCACCCCGGCCATGCGCATCGACCTGGAGGAGACCTTCGGCCCCGTCGCCACCCTGTACCGGGTGGGCAGCCCCGAGGAGGCCGTGGAGCGGGCCAACCACACGCCCTTCGGTCTCAGTTCGAACGTCTGGACCCGGGAGGACGCCGAGCTGGAGCGCTTCGTGCGCGACCTCGAAGCCGGCGGGATCTTCGTCAACGGCATGACCGCCTCCCACCCGGCCCTGCCCTTCGGCGGCGTCAAGCGGTCCGGGTACGGGCGCGAGCTGTCCGGGCACGGCATCCGGGAGTTCTGCAACATCACGACGGTCTGGCAGGCCGCGGACCAGGGCTGACGGGTCAGCCCTCCATCAGTCCCAGGACGTGTTCGGTGACCATGTCCAGGATCTCGGCGGCGGCCTTCTCGTCGCCGAGGACCAGCACGCTGAGGGTCAGCCCGTCGGTCATGGCCGCCAGGTACCGTGCCAGCGCGGGGGCCGGGACCTTCGGGACGAGCCCCATCTCCCGGCACAGCTGGCCGATCAGCTCCTCGTAGGTGTGGCAGTACAGCTCGTACTGGCGCCGCGCCAGGTGCTCGAAACCGGGCTGGCGCAGGGCGTACTGGGTGAGTTCGTAGGTGAGCATGTGCTCGCCGGGCTGGGCGCCGACGTGGTCCCAGTACGCCTGGAAGCCGGCCCGGACCGTCTCGCGGAGGGTGGGCTTCGGCCGGATCGCCTCCTTCACCACCGTGATGTAGTGGGCGGTGATCGCCTCGATGACGGACTCCAGCAGCTCCTGCTTGGAGTCGAAGCAGTAGTGGAAGACGCTCAGGGACACGCCCGCCTCGGCGGCGATCGACCGGGTCGTCGTGCGGGCGACGCCGTCGCGGGTCATCGCGCGGATCGCCGCCTCGGTGAGCTGGGTGCGCCGCTCGGCCGACGGCATCCGTGCCATGGAACTCCTCCCGGGGGTGCGGGCGCTGCGGGGTGCGGGCGCCGGGGGGCGGGCGGGGGGGGCGGCCCCCCCCCCCGGGGAGCTGCCGGAGACGCCCCCCACGCGGAGGGAGTACCCCCACTGGGTGGCCCGTTGGACCCCCTGGACGCGCAGGTACCGGGCGGTCACCCCGGCGAACCGGGCCGTGTCCAGGCCGCCGTCGCCGTCGGTGGTGGACCAGACCGTCTGCCAGTTCGTCCCGTCCGTGGAGGTCTCGAGCCGGTACGCCTTCGCGTACGCCTGCTCCCAGTCGAGGGTGACGCGCCCGATCCGGCTCGCGGAGCCCAGGTCGATGCGCAGCCACTGGCCGTCGTTCCACTCACTGGCCCAGCGGGAGCCCGGGTCGCCGTCCACGGCCCGGCCGGGCGAGTAGTCGACGAACGGGTTCCACCACTGCGAGGACGACGCCGAGGCGGAGGAGCCGGCGGCGAGGTTCACCCCGGACCTGTGCCGCTCGGACGCCCCCCAGGTGCCGAGGTAGGACTCGGCGCCCCGGAACAGGTCGTCCACCACGTCCTGGCCGCCGACGAGTCGGATGTCCTCGATCCAGTCGGGGACCAGGCCGTAGTGCGAGGCGCCGTCGGTGTTGAGGTCCCAGGTGCGCTGCCCGGTGGTCTGCTTGTCGACGACGGAGCCGCCGTCGGTGCTGCGGAAGGGGTACTTCACCGGATTCGGCGTGTTCGCGCCCCGCGGGCCGGGCCAGCCGCCGACGCCGTTCATGTCGGTGCCGTAGCCGTAGCCCACCTTGTACTTGTCGCGCAGGGCGTCCGTGCGCTTGGCCTCCGCGCTGAAGGCCTCGGAGCCGCTCATGTACTGGGCGGCGAAACCGCCCAGCTTGTAGAGCCGCTCGGTCCAGCCCAGGTCCATCCAGCTGTGCGAGGAGATGACGCCCGGGTACGACTCGGACTCCAGGATGTCGAAGGAGCGGCCCGCGGCCTTGACGCTCATGTGGTCGACTTCCAGCATCATCCCGCGCTTCATCATGCCGCGGACGGCGTACTCGCCGAGCTCCGTCAGGCCGCGCTTGTTGCAGCGCGCGTCAGCGGAGTACGAGGGGACCGACACCCCCGCCGGGAGCTCCTTCTGCGCCGACGGAGCCGCTGCGAGACCGATCGGGTTGTCCTGCTGCGGGCCGGAGCACTGCTCCGTCTGCCAGAAGGTGCCGGTCGACAGGAACTGGCCGACGTTGATCGCGGTGCCGAGCGCGCCCTGGTCGAAGCGGACCCCGCACAGGGCGTTGTCGAACTTGTGGCACAGGAACATGCTGCGCACGCCCAGCTTGTGCAGCTCGTCCAGGCCCCGGTCGATGTCGTCCTTGCCGCACTGCGCGACGTCCAGGACCTGCTTGCAGCCGAAGGGCTCGGAGGTCTCGACGCCGAGGACGACGGCCAGCTTCCCCTGCTTGATCACCTCGCGGGCCTGGTCGGAGTCGGTGACGATGCGGAACCAGCCCTTGCCCGCGCCGCCGTACATCCGGTCGACGTAGGCCTGCATGTCGTACGTCTTCTGCGCCTCGAGACGGATGGCGGTCATCTCGTCGCAGCCGCGGTCCTTGAAGAAGTAGACCGAGCAGATCACCCCGTTGGTGACGAGGTCGTTGACCAGGACCCGCTGGCCGCCGCGCCAGGCCCGCTCGACCCAGGCGTAGTAGTTCTGCTGGTGGGTGAGCGAGTCGTGGGCGGGCCAGTCCTTGAAGGTGGGCCAGCCGTTGGGGTCGTGCTTGCCGTCGCCGCCCTTGGTGATGAAGTCGAAGACCGCGAGGGTGCCGTCGGGATAGTGCTCGGGGCAGTCCTTGAGGGCGTCCGCGACGCCCAGTTCGGAGAAGGGCTTGCCGCAGATGAGGCGGCCGCCGAAGCCCTCGTTGGACATCAGGTGGTCGTGCGCGTCGACGAAGCCGCGCACCCGGCCCTGCGCGTCGGTGCCCTTGAAGGGTTCGCCGGTGACGTTGACGTCCGAATCGGGCTGGGGCCGTGCGGTGGGGTTCCACCAGCCGGCGTCGGCCGTGGAGCCGGCGTCGGCGGAGGAACTGGGCGCGGGCCCGAGGAGCATGGCCAGCGCGGCGACGAGCGGGGTCAGGAGGGCGGCGCGGCGGCGCCGGCGGCGCGCCGCGCCGGGGTACGGCCGCGGGGGCGGGTCAGGGGTCAAGGTCATCACTCATGTCTTCGGTCGGCGGATGCGGCGCGGTCGAATCCAGGAATCAATTGTCATGCCCCGCACAAGGGTGGGTCGAGAATCCCGACTGGCCCCGAAGGAGTCAAGAGTCCGGGACGGATGACCTGATGGACCGTCGGACCCGGGTGCGGCCGAGGCGTGCCGGCCCGGACGGCGGCCGTGCCCGGCGGTCCGCGGCCGGGCCGCTTATCGTCGGGGTATGAGCACTACGGTCGTGGTGTACGAGTACGAGGGCACGGCGGGAGCGGCGCCCGGTGGCGGGGCGGCGGTCCTGCGCGTGCACGCGGCCCCCGCCGCCCCCGGGCAGAGCGCCGTGCGGGGCCCGAGGACGCTGTGCGGCAAGGACACCTTCGCCATGGGGACGGCCCCGTGGCAGCCCTCCGGGCAGCCCGGCTCCGCCTGGTACCCCCCGGAACACGCGGACCGGATCTGCCCCGCCTGCGACGACGCGGTCGGCGAGGGGTGATCAGCGGCCGGGGGCCATGTCGTAGGTGACCCACATGGTCCGCCGGGCCACCTGGTCGTACTTGGAGCGCGCCCGGTGGTTGTCGTCGGCGGTGATCCACCGCACCACGCTCCAGCCGCGCTCGGCGGCGATCTCCCGCAGGGCACCCAGCAGCAGGTCGGCGGCGCCCGAACCGCGGTGCCCGGGGGCGACGAACAGGTCGTCCAGGAAGCAGCCGACCGTCGCGGACAGCGGGCGGGCGAAGGGACGGTAGTGCGCCAGCCCCAGCAGCCGCCCTTCGGCGTCCTCGGCGACCAGGGCGTTCACCTCGTGCCCGGCGTCGTTGACCCACGCCCACACCGTCGAGGCCGCCTCCTCGGTCTGCTCCACCCCGTAGAAGTCGGCGTACCCCCGGTACAGGGCGCGCCACTGGGCGAAGTCCCCGGGCTGGACGGGACGGACCTTGATGTCGGACATGTGCGGCACTCCTTGATCGGCGGACCGGGGCAACGTAACAACCGCGAACCGCGCCGATCTGTCCACGGTGGTGCGGGCGCCGCCCGGGTTTTCGACGGGGAGGCGGAAGGGGAACGCGGCGGAGCCCGGTCCGGCGGGGGCCGGACCGGGCTCCTGGGGCAGGGGGCCGTCAGCTCGTCCGGAGGGTGACGTCGTCCACCACGAAGGAGGTCTGGAGGGACTGGTCCTCCACCCCCTTGAACTGGAGGACCACGGTCTTCCCGGCGAAGGGGGAGACGTCGTAGCTCTTCAGGACGTAGCCGGAGCCGGCGTCCTGGTTGGAGAGGGTCTCCAGGGTCTGGCCGCCCACCGACACCGTGAAGGTGTCGTAGGCGACGTCCTCGGTCTCGTCCGTGTCGATGTGCAGGTAGAAGGAGAGCCGGGCCGAGGGGCAGCCGGCGGGGATGGTCAGGGACTGCGAGGCGCTGTCCGTGCGGGAGGAGCCCCAGCCGTTCAGCCAGGCCATGTACGAGCCGCCGTGCGGCAGCTGGCCGGACTGGTTGGTGATGACCCCGGAGGTCGCCGACCAGGGGCTGGAACCGCTCTCGAAGCCGCCGTTGGCGACGACCTGGCTCGGCGTGCAGGTGCCGCCGCCCCCGCCGACGGTCAGCGTGTACGTGGTGGTGTGGGTGGCGGTTCCGGTGCCGGTGACGGTCAGCGTGTGCGTGCCGGGGGCGGTGCCCGCGGCGACCTGGACGGAGAGGGTGGCGGACTGGCCGGACTGCACCGAGGCCGGGCTGAGGGACGCGGTCACGCCGGCGGGCGCGCCCGAGACGGACAGGGCGAGCGTCTGGGGGCTGCCGCTGACGGTGGCGGTGTTCACCGTGGAGGTGACGCTGCCGCCCGGGTTGGCGGAGCCGGCGGCCGGGCTGGTGCTGATCGAGAAGTCGGGCGCCGGGCTGGTGCCGCCGACGGCCTGCTTCCAGATGGTGTAGGCGACGCCGTCGGCGCTGCGGTCGAGGACCGTGGCGTTGATGTTGGACGGCGTGTCGCAGGAGCTGTGGTAGCAGGAGTCGTACGCCGCGTTCGCGGTGCCGCCCCACTTCGCCGCCTGTGCGGAGGTCTTGCGGGCGCTCGCCCCGGCGGCGTAGCCGGAGGTGGGGATGCCCGCCTGCTGGAAGGAGTAGTCGTCACTGCGGCCCTGGCCCTCGGTGTTCTCCTCCGGGGCGAGGTTCAGCGAGGTCCAGTAGGCCTTCAGGGGCGCGGCCGTCGTGGAGTTGACGTTGTTGATGAAGTAGCCGCCGTTGGGGGAGCCGACCATGTCGAAGTTGTAGTAGCCCTTGATGGCGCTGCGCTCGGCGCTGCTGAGCCGGCCGACGTAGTACTCGGAGCCGTTGAGGCCCTGCTCCTCGTCGGTCCACCAGGCGAAGCGCACGTGCCGGGTCATCGTCGGGTTCTTCTGCGCCAGGACGAGGGCGTTCTCCAGCAGGGTCGCGGAGCCGGAGCCGTTGTCGTTGATGCCCGGACCGGCCGAGACGCCGTCGAGGTGGGCGCCGAACATCACGGTCTGGTCGGCGGGGCCGCCCGGCCAGTCGGCGATGAGGTTGTTCGACGGGTAGGTGCAGGAGGTGCAGTTCTGCTCGGTGACGGTGTAGCCGGCGGCCTGGAGCTTGCCCTTGACGTACGCGAGGGACTGGGTGTGGCCGCCGCTGCCGGCCCGGCGGTTGCCGCCGTTCTGCGAGGCGATCGTGCCGAGCTGGGCCAGGTGCGCCTGGACGTTGGCGACGCTGATGTCCGGCGCGGTGGGGTCGGGCTGGGTGCCGCCGACGGTGAGCGCGTAGTCGACGGTGTGCGCGAGCGTGCCGCCCTGGGCCTTGACCGTGAGGGTGGAGGCCCCGGGCGCCGCGTTCGAAGAGGCGGAGAGGGTCAGCGTCGAGGACTGCCCGGACTGGACCGTGGCTGGGGCGAAGGAGGCGGTGATCCCGGCCGGCAGGCCCGTCGCGGAGAGGGTGAGCTGCTGGGCGGAGCCGCTGGTGGTGCTGGTGGTGACGGTGGTGGTGACGGAGCCGCCCTGCTGGACGGTGCCGGAGGCCGGGTTCAGCGCCAGCGAGAAGTCGTTCTGGCCGCTCGGGCTGCAGGTGGGGTCGGCGCTCTGGGCGGGCACGCTGATGGCGTCCCAGGCGGCCTTGGTCCGGTTGAACAGGTTGCAGGTGGCGTCGAGGGACTTGGCCGAGGAGAGCGTCGCCGTCCGGTACTTCTTGTAGGACATGCTGCTCGTCTTGAGCAGCATGCCGCCGTAGAAGATCTTGCCGGCGTTCTGCACGCCGACACCGGTCAGCGCGGACTGGTTGCAGGTGCTGCTGTCGGGCTTGCCGCCGCCCGGGCTGGTGCCCTCGGCCAGCAGGTAGAACCAGTGGTTCAGCGGCCCCGCGGCCGCGTGCACCTCCGTCCCGGGTATCGCCGAGCTGTAGCACGCCGGGTCGTTGTTGACGGCCGGCGGGTTGTACATGTTGCGGATCGGGCCGCGGCCCTGGAGGTTGATGACCTCGCCGACGGTGTAGTCGGGGGTGTCGTACGGGGCCGGCTCGTTGATGAAGGCCTCGGTCAGCGCCCCGAAGATGTCACCGGTGGCCTCGCCCAGACCGGCCTCCTGGCCGCTGGTGCCCCCGGGGGTGTTGGAGTCGATGGCGTGTCCGTACTCGTGGGCGACGACGTCCACGCCGGCGATCCACTCGTTGGCACTGTTGTGGCCGATGGTGACCGAGCTGCCGTCCCAGTAGGCGTTGAGGTCGCTCAGGCCGACCTTGCCCGGGAAGCTGCGCCCGTTGCCGCTGACGCCGTTGCGGCCGAGCCACTGGCCCAGCATGTCCCACTGCTTCTGCGCGGCGAACATCAGGTCCGTGCAGCCGGTCTCCTTGGAGGTCGGGTTGCCGGTGCCCCAGGAGTCGGAGGACTTCGTGAAGACGCTCCCCGTGCTGTAGTCCGCGCAGCTCAGGCCCGGGCGGTTCGGGTCGCGCAGGGAGTACGAGCCGCCGGACGCGGTGGTGTCGATCGCGATCGGTCCCGGGCCGTTCCACTTGCTGTTGCCGGTGCCGGCGACGACGTCGTCGTAGCGGTCGACGACCTTGCCGGTGCGGGCGTCCACGAAGACGTGCAGCCTGCTGGGCGCCGTACGAGTGCGGCCCGACAGCACCGTCTCCCAGGCCAGCACGGGCTTGTCGTCCTTGAGCCGGACCACGAGCCGGCTGCTCTCGACCCGGTCGGTCTTCTCCAGCTCGGCCCGCGAGGCGGCCTCGGCCGCCTTCGCGCCGATGTCCGGGGTGGTCGCCACGTCGATGACGGTGGTGGAGGCCGACTGGAGCGCCCGGACCCGGCCCTCGCCGTCCGCGAGGACGACCGCGTCGCCGCCGACGACCGGCAGGCCCCGGTAGCTGCGCTCGTAGGCGACCGAGTACAGGTCCTGCACCCAGGGGGTGACCAGGCGCCGCTCGTACTGCTGCCGGGCGGAGTTGACCAGGGTGTCGAGGCCGCTGCGGACGGCCGCGTCCGCGGCGGCCACGGCCCGGTCGGCCTTTGAGGGGCGGGGCGGCACGGGGTCCGGCTGCTGCGCGGCCGATGCGGTGCCGGCCAGCGCGCCGGCGAGGCTCGCGGTCAGCGCGAGGGCTGCCACGGACGCCGTCCATCTGGTGGGCTGCACGAGTCCACTCCGATCGTGTGTGGGGGGTGGCTGCTGTACGCCGTCGCCGAGTATGGGCGTGGACATGGCAAGATTGGGACATCTCTGCGGGCATAAGGCGCGGGTTATGGTGCGCCGCAGTGGCGCTTCGTAAGCTGCCCGGATGCAGCTGGAGTTGAGGCACCTGCAAGCCGTCTGCCGGATCGCGGAAGCGGGCAGTCTGGGCGAGGCGGCCAGGCGGCTCGGGATCTCACAGCCGGCGCTCTCCGCCCAGTTGCGCCGGATCGAGGCCGTCACGGGCGGCGAGCTCTTCGTCCGGGGCCGCCGCGGGGTGGAGCCCACCGCCCTCGGGCACTTCGTCCTGGCCAAGGCGCGCCGCGTGCTGGGCGAGATGGACGCCCTCGGCGCCGAGGCCCGCGCCCTGGCGGCCGACGCCCCGCTCAGGCTCGGCTGCATCCTGCTCGTCCTCCTGGACGGCCTGCTCGCCCGGACCGACCTGGCCCTCTCGGGGCGCGAGGTCACCGTGGACCTGGAGGACTCGGTCACGGCCCTGGTGCGGATGCTCGGCGCCGGCCAGTACGACGTGATCGTGTACGGCGAGGTGAACGACTACGAGGTCCCGCTGCCCGCGGGCGTCCTGGCCAGGACCGTCGTCCCGCAGGAGCCGTTCTGCATCCGGATGTCCTCCGGGCACCGCCTGGCGGGGCGCGAGCTGCTGGACCTGGCCGACCTGGCCGCCGAGCAGTGGATGACCCTGGTGGAGGACGACGACGGAGGCCCCGAGGCCCTCATCGAGGCCTGCGCCAAGGCGGGCTTCACCCCCTCGCTGCGCCACCGGATCACCGACCGCCAGATGCGGCACGACCTGATCGCCGCGGGCCGCGCCATCGCCCTGTGCCAGCCCACGGCCCCGGCGGTGGCGGGGACGGTGATGCGGCCGCTGGCCGGCACCCCCGTCACGGGCCGGATCCGGCTCGCCTGGAACCGCTCGGCGGTCCCGGCGCAGCAGGCCGAGCTGCTCTACCGCGCGGCGGTCGAGGCGTACCTGGCGAACGTGGACAACAACGACTTCCACCGGGCGTGGTGGGACGCCCACCCGGAGGCGCGGCCGGTACTCGGCTGACCCGCGCCGGGAGCCGCCCGCGCCCGGGGGCGCGGGGCCTCGCCGACGCTCAGGCGGTCCCCCTTGAAGGAACGTTCCGGCGGGGGGTTAGCATATGAGCGCCGCCTAGCTCGAAAGATAACGTCTGTGACTGTCAACGAGGACTCGTTCGCCAACTGGAAGACCCGCGAGGAGATCGCGGAGTCGATGATCCCCATCATCGGGAAGCTGCACCGGGAGCGGGACGTCACGATCCTGCTCCACAGCCGCTCCCTGGTGAACAAGTCGGTCGTGAGCATTCTCAAGGCCCACCGGTTCGCCCGCCAGATCGACGGCGAGGAGCTGTCGGTCACCGAGACGATGCCGTTCCTCCAGGCCCTCGCCGCCCTCGACCTGGGCCCGTCCCAGATCGACATCGGCATGCTCGCCGCCACGTACAAGACCGACGACCGCGGTCTGTCGGTCGAGGCCTTCACCGCCGAGGCCGTCGTCGGCGCCACCGGTGAGAACAAGATCGAGCGCCGCGAAGGCCGCGACGTCGTCCTCTACGGCTTCGGCCGCATCGGCCGCCTCGTCGCCCGCCTGCTCATCGAGAAGGCCGGCTCCGGCAACGGCCTGCGCCTGCGCGCCATCGTCGTGCGCGGCGGCGGCGAGGCGGACCTGGTCAAGCGCGCCTCGCTGCTGCGCCGCGACTCGATCCACGGCCAGTTCCAGGGCACCATCACCGTGGACGAGGCGACGAGCACGATCATCGCCAACGGCAACACCATCAAGGTGATCTACGCGAACGACCCCTCCGAGGTCGACTACACCGCGTACGGCATCAAGGACGCCATCCTCATCGACAACACGGGCAAGTGGCGCGACCGCGAGGGCCTCTCCAAGCACCTGCGCCCCGGCATCGACAAGGTCGTCCTGACCGCCCCGGGCAAGGGCGACGTCCCGAACATCGTCCACGGCGTCAACCACGACACCATCAAGCCGGACGAGCAGATCCTGTCCTGCGCCTCCTGCACCACCAACGCGATCGTCCCGCCGCTGAAGGCGATGGACGACGAGTACGGTGTGCTCCGCGGCCACGTGGAGACCGTCCACTCGTTCACGAACGACCAGAACCTGCTGGACAACTACCACAAGGCCGACCGCCGCGGCCGCTCCGCGCCGCTCAACATGGTCATCACGGAGACGGGCGCCGCCTCCGCCGTCGCCAAGGCGCTGCCCGACCTCAAGGCGCCGATCACCGGCAGCTCGATCCGCGTCCCCGTCCCGGACGTCTCGATCGCCATCCTGAGCCTGCGCCTGGGCCGCGAGACCACCCGCGAGGAGGTCCTCGACTACCTGCGCGGCGTCTCGCTGCACTCGCCGCTCAAGCGCCAGATCGACTTCACCACCGCTCCGGACGCGGTCTCGATGGACTTCGTCGGCTCGCGCCACGCGTCGATCGTCGACGCCGGCGCCACCAAGGTGGACGGCGACAACGCGATCCTCTACCTCTGGTACGACAACGAGTTCGGCTACTCGTGCCAGGTGATCCGCGTCGTCCAGCACGTCTCCGGGGTGGAGTACCCGACCTACCCGGTCCCGCAGGTCTGATCCCGCCCAGCGCGTGATCCGGTGCCCCGTCGGCTTCTGCCGGCGGGGCACCGCTGCGTCCGGACACCGGTGGGGACACCTTTCCGGCCGCCTTGGCCGGAAGGGTCGCACGGGCGGCCGGACGGCCTGCCCTTCCGGTGGGATCGGGCCACCGGTCCGTGCGAGGTGCGGCACGGGGGCTGGATCTCCGCTCTAGCGGTTCATATGCGCGGTGGGGGATCCTGGAAAAGGCCGGACGGACCGCCGGACGCCATCCGGAAAGAGGCCGTGCAAGGCAATTCCGCAATTCCGTGCAGGGTAATTCCGCAATGTGGTCCCACCGCCTCGGCGTCAATCGGTCGTGCCGCGTGCGGAGTACGGCCATGCGGCTTCCGTTCACCGGGTCATCCGGCTGTCCGGCCATGCGGAATTCCAGTCATGCGGCAGTGCGGTCATTCGACCGTTCGGCCATCGGATCCGCCCGGCGCGGATTCCGCCCAGTGCACCTTCGGCTTTCGCCTCCACTCATGGGAGACATGCATGTCCGACATCGCGCGCACCCCCGAATTCGACATCCAGGACCTGGAACTCGACCTGGACGACCTCACCGTGACCTCCATGCGGGACACCGTCGCGCTGCCCGAGGGCGGGGCGTCATGGGGTTCCTGTTCCTGCCAGGGCTCGTCCTCCTGCGCGCAGCCGACCACGGAGCCCATCCCCTCCTGACCGCGCGACCCCCCGCCTCCACCCCCCACGCGCTTCCCGCCGCACCCGAGTGCGGCGGGAAGCCCCCGCGCGCGCCCGCACACCCACCACCGACAGGACGGGGACGACCATGCCGCAGCCGGACCCCACGCCCGTCGCGGCCGGCCGTGGCGGCGACGGCTACCGCGTGCGGTCCGCGCCGTACGCGCTGGTCCGCGCCACCGTCCTGACCCACCCCGCCCAGCACCCGGACGCGGCGGAGTTCCGGGCCCGGCTCGGCCGCCTCCGGGACACCGAGCGGCAGCTGCTGGAGACCGCCGGGCCGCTCTGCGACGACCTGTACGACAGCCGGGACGGCCATCCGGCCCAGCTCCACCGCGATGTCGTCCTCCCGCTGCGCCGCGCCCTGCACAACGGACGCGAACCCCGGCCGGCCCTGCTGGACCGCCTCGGAGACCTGCCGGCCCGCGTCCCCCGGCTCGCCGCGTGGACCGCGCTGCGGGCCCGGCGCGCCGCACTCCACGCCGAGCTTGGTCCCGCCGCCGAGCGGGCCCTGGCCGCCGAACGCGCCTCGCTGGCCGCCCTGTGCCGCGAACCGGCCCTGGCCAAGGCCGTCGCCCTCACCAGCGCGGACCTGCTGCGGGCCGTGGAACGGGCCGCAGCCGGCGCGCAGGACCGCCGGGCCCGCAAGGAGGAGCCCTCGGTGTTGCGCTACGCCCTGCGGGCCAGCACCAAGACCAGCCCGCTGTCCTGGTTCACCGCCGTCGGCTGGGCTCCACTGCCCGGCACCCCGGGCGCCCGCCCCGTCCCCGCCTGGGGCGCCCCGGCCCTGTTCGACGGCCCCCTGCGCTCCGTCGTCAAGGCCAACCGCACCCTGACCACCGCCCTCACCCTCGCCCTCCTCGACGCCCCGGACCGCCGGGCCGCCCTGCCCCACCGCATCACCAGCACCGCCCGCGTCAGCGGCGGCCGGGCGGCGTACTCCCGCGACCGGACCTCCTTCGCCGGCGGCCGCTACCTCGTCGCCGCCGAGGACGAGGCGCACCTGCCCCTCACGGGCCCGCTGCGCCTGATCACCGAGCACGCCGCGGCCCCCGTGCCGCTCGAAGAGCTGACCGGGCTGCTCACCGCGGCCCTGAGCGGCGCCGCCGACGCCCGCGCCGCCGCCGCCTTCCTCGGCCGGCTCACGGAGGCGGGCCTGCTGGTGCCGGGCGACCCCTTCCCGCCCGACGACCCGGATCCGCTGGCCCGTACCGCCGCCTGGCTGCGCACCTCCGCCGGCCCCGACGACGCCGTCCGCGCCGAGCGCGTCGCCGCACTGGCCCACGGGACCGCCGAGTTCGCCACCGCGCCCGCCGCGCGGCGCCCCGCCCTGCTCTCCGCCCTCTCCCGGGCCTGGACGGCGGAGCTGGCCGCCGCCGGACGGCCCGTCCCGCCCGGTGCCGCCCCGCTCACCGTGCTCTCCGAGGACGTCGTCGCCCCGCGCCCGCTCGCCGTCGACGGCTTCCTCGACGGCGCCGACCACCGGGCACTCGCGGAGGTCACCGCCCTCGCGGAGCTCTTCGACCTCGGGCACCTCGTACGCCGCCTCGTCCGCGACCGCTTCGTCGCGCGCTACGGCCCCGGCGGGAGCTGCCCCCACCCTTGGGAGTTCGGGGCCGACGTCGCCGGGGCCTGGGAGAGCGCCGGGCGGCTCACGGCCCTCGACCCGGCCGGCCCGGCTCCCCTGCCCACCGGGACCGACGCCCTGGCGGACCTGCGGACGGAGATCACCGAGGGCCTGCGCGCGCGTGCGGCCGCCGGGGGGGCGGCCGCACAGGACGAGCTGGTGCTGCCCGCCGAACTCGTACGGAAGCTCGGCGAACGGCTGCCCGGCTGGGCCGTCGAGCGGCCGCTCAGCTACGCGTACTTCCTCCAGCGCGACCCGCGCCGGGGCCTGCTCTGCGTCAACCACGTGTACGGCGGCTGGGGCCGCTTCACCAGCCGCTTCCTCGACGCCCTCGGCCCGGACGCCACCGCCGCGGTCTCCCGCCAGATCCGGCGCGGGCTCGGGCCCGGCGCCCGGGCCGCGCAGATCCGGCCCGTCGGCGGGTTCAACGCCAACCTCCACCCCCTGCTCGTCCCCGAGGAGGTGGGCCCCGACCGCCGCTGGGCCGCCCTCGGCGAAGCCGACCTGGACCTCGTCCACGACGAGCGCGCCGACCAGGTCCGCTTCCGGCTGCGGAGCACCGGCGAACTCCTCGACGTCCTCTACCCCGGCTTCCTCGCCCCCGTCCTGCTGCCCCGGCGCATCGGCGCCCACCTGAGCGACCAGCCCCACGGCATGGTCGACTTCGGCCCCCTCGTCCCGCGCCACACCCTCCCCGCCCCCGGCGGCCCGGTCACCCGCACCCCCCTGCTGCGCCACCGCCACGTCGTGCTCCGCCGCCGCCGCTGGCTGCTGCCGCCCGGCGTGGTGCGCGAGCTGCGCGCCGACCTCGGCGCCGAAACCGTCCCCGCCCGGGCCGCCGCCCGCTGGCGCGCGCTGCTGGACCTCCCCGAGCAGCTCTTCGTGCACCCGGCCGCCCCCGCGCCCACCGGGCGCGCCGCCGAGGACTTCCTGAGCGGGCTCAGCCGCCCCAAACCGCAGTTCGTGGACCTCGGCAACGCCCTGCACCTGCGCTGCCTGGCCAAGTGGCTCTCCCGCCACGGTGCCGGCGCGGTCCTCGAAGAGGCACTGCCCGCACCCGGAGGACAGACCGGGCCCGCCCGCGCGGTGGAACTCGTCCTGGAGGTCTACCGGGCCGGGCGGGCCCGGTGACCCGCCCCCCGACAGCAGAGGAAGCAGCCATGCCGGCACACCCCAGCGGCGGCCTCGACGTGGTCGCCTACCACCACCACCCCGTCAAGGCCCCGCTGCTGCGCGAGGTGGTGCTGCCGCTCGCCGCGTCCTGCGCCCGGCAGGGACTGGCCGCGCACGTCGAACGGCACTGGCTGCACGGCCCCCACCTGCGGCTGTGCCTGCGGGGCCCGGACGCGCGGGTGGAGGCCGCCGCCGCGACGGCCGCGTCCCGGATCCGCGACTGGCTGCGGCTGCACCCCTCGCGGAGCGACCGCACCGAGGCGCAGCTGCTGGAGGCGGCGGCCGAAGCCGGGCGCGCCGAACTGATACCCCCGCCCTACGGGCCGCTCACCCCGGACAACACGGTCCGGACCGAGCCCGCCGACCGGTCCTCCGTACGCGCCCTGCTCGGCGACGACGGCGCCCGGCTGCGGGACGACCTGCTGCGGGGCGGCCTCGGTGCGCTGCGGGCCGGAGCCGCCTTCCTCGCCGCCCGCGCGGACACCGCGCCGGCGCGGCTCCGGCTCGCGGTGACCGCCCTCGCCGCGCACGCGGGCTCCCACCCCGCGGGCCTGGCCGGCGGGCACTGGTCGTACGTGTCCCACCTGGAGGACTTCCTCCTCCACGACGACCCGGACGGACGGCTGCGGGCCTCCTTCGACGGCCACTGGGAGCGTGCCGGGGACGCCGTGACCGCGCTCGTCGGGCAGGTCGCCGGCGGCGGTGCCCAGGACGGGGCGGCGGAGTGGGCCGCCTTCTCCGCCGCCGCCCGGGAACTGACGCGGAGCCGCTACGAGTCCGGCGCCGACCTGCACGGCAGCCCGCCCGCCTACCGGGACCGGGCCGCCGCCACGGGGGACCGGGCGGCGGCCGAGCGCTGGAACCCGGACACCCGCACCCGCTACAGCGCCTTCCACCGGCTGCTGCGCCGCGCCGACCCGCAGGGGGCGATGTTCGCCGACCCGGACTACCTCGTGTACCGGACCTGCACCAACGCCCTCTACCGGCTCCTCGCCATCTGCGACGTCCGCCCGCTGGAGCGGTACCTGGCGGCGCACCTGGTCGTGCGTGCGGTCCCCGCCCTGACTGGCTGCGACTGGCGTACGGAACTCGGCGCGGCCGCCGACGCCGCGGAGCGCCGCGCATGACGGCCACCGGGGACGGCGCCACGGGCGGTGCCGCCGCGCCCCGTACGGTGCCCAGGCTCCGCCCGGGCGTCGCCGTGACCCCGCTGCGGGGCGGGCTGCACCTGCGGGGCCGGGCCGGCAGCGTCACCCTGGAGGGCAGTACCGCGCTGCCCGCCCTGTGGCAGTGGCTGGAGCGGCCGCTGCGGGAGGGCCGCCTCGAAGACCTCCTGGAGGCCGCGGAAGCCGGCCCGGCCCTGCGCGCCGCCGTGGAGACCCTCCTCGGGCAGCTGGAGGCCCACGGCCTGCTCGTCGCCGAGCCCGCCGGGCAGGCGCCCGCGGACCCGGCGTACGAGGACCACGGACGCGACCCCGTCGCGCTGTGGCTCCGGGCGAGCGCCCGGGATCCCGCCGCCGCACGGGCCGCGCTCGCCGCGGCGCGGGCCGAGGTGGCGGCCGGCCCCGGGGGCGGGGACCTGGCCGAGGCCGCCGGGAGCGCGCTGGAGGCGGGTGGACTGCCCGTCGCCCGCACCACCGACCCGGCACTGCCCGCGGGCCGCATCCTGCTCCGCGTCCACGGCACCGGACCGGTGCGCGCCCTCGCGGCGGGGCTGTGCGCCGGGGGCGGCTACGCGACCGCCCCCGGCAGCCCGGCCCAGGCCCGCTCCGACGCGGCGGCCCTGGAGGCGCGCCTCGGCCCGGCGGGCGACGGCTTCGGCGACGGTGACGGTGACGGCTTCGGCGACAGCGACGGCCCCGGCGGCGGGGACCCGGCGCTGGCACCCCTGCTCGGGGGAGCGGCGGCGCACCGGCTGCTGTGCGCGGCCGCCGGGCTCCCCGACCCGGCGGGCGAAGCCGGGGACGAGCGGCTGCTGCCCGGGCTCCCGGCGGTCCTCCTCGCCGGCACCGGGCCGCTGCGGGCCGACTACCGGACCTGGCTCGGGCCCGGCCGGCTGGACGCCGGCCGGCGGACGGACCTCGCCCCGGCGGCCACCCTCGGGGAAGCGCTGCGGCGGCTGGCGGCCCTGGGCGACGAGCGGTGCGGGGCCCTGCCCGCGCCGGTCCCGGCGGACCTTCCGCAGCTCCCCGTCCCGCTCGCCGTCTGTGAACTCCCCGGGAACGGGCCGGCGGGCGGACGCCTGATCGCCGGAGCGCCGAGGCTGGACCTGGCCCGGCTGGAGGTGTTCTGCCGGGCGGCGGAACGGCTGCTGGGCGGCGGAGGGTCCACCATCGGCGCGAACCCGGGCCACGCCCGGGGCCGGGCCCTGCGCGCGGCGGCCGCCCGCCGCGCGGCCGCCGCCGGCCGGGCCGGGTCGCCGGACGCCGGTGAGGGGGTGGCGGAACCCCCCGCCGCGGCCGCGTGGTCCGGGCATCCGCAGTTCCGGCACTGGTGGACGACCCTGACGGCCCGTCTGGAGGTGGAGGCCCGCCTGGAGGTGGTCCGGCTCGGCCCCGGCGAGGTGTACCACGCCGCGGTCCGCCGGGCCGGGGCCTCCCCGGTGCTGGGCGAGGCCGTGGAGGCCGACCCCGGCAACGCGGCGGCCTTCGCGGTGCTCGCCGCCGTGACCGCCGTCCGCACCGGGAGCGCGGGCGGCGGCGGCCGTACGCCGCCCTCCGGTGGCGCGGTCGCCGCGCTGGCCGCCGCCGGCGCCCGCACGGCCGGCTGGGAGGACACCGGCTGGACCGGCCGCTGGATGGCGCAGACGGCCGGACGCGAGGAGGCCTTCCAGGCCGCCCTGACCCGGCTGACCCGGCAGCCCCGACCGTCCCGTCCACCCCGGGGCGACGGGACCCCGGCCCCCGTCCGGGACCGCGGACTTCTCGCCCGGCTCCGGGCCTTCGGCTTCACCGTCCTGCACATCCCCGAGGAGCCGTGATGACCGCGACAGCCCGCCCCGCGCCGCCCGCGGCCGCCCTCTTCGCCTCCCTGCCCGTCCCGGTCCTCGACGCCGAAACCGCGAAGTCCGCCACCGCCGGCCCGGCCGCCGTCCTGCTGACCGAGTGGACCCCGGGGCTCGCCGAGGAGCTGAGCCGGCACGCGCTGGCCCACCCGGTCGCCCTGGTCCCCGTACGCTTCGACGGGCCGCTGGCGGTGGTCGGGCCGCTGCTCGCCCCCGGCGCCGCGGCCTGCCTGGCGTGCGCCGAGCACCAGCGGCTGGCGACGGCCGGCGGACGCGTGCCCCGGCAGAGCCCGGAGCTGGCACTGGGCGGCGTACCGTCCCCCGCGCTGGCCGGGGCCCTCTGCGCCCTCGTACGCGACCTGCTGGACGGCCACGCCCGGCCGCGGCCCGGCGCGGAACCGCCCGCGGCCACCGTGTACCTCCTCCACCAGGGGCGCGGGACCTGGTCCAGCCACCAGGTGCGCCCGGTCGGCGGCTGCGCCGTCTGCCACCCGCTGCCCGCCGACTCCGCCAGCGCGGCGGTCCCCCTGCCCGCGGCCCCCCGGCCGCTGCCCGACCCGTACGTGCTGCGCGCCCCCAACCCCCGGACCGGCGGCGGCCGGTTGCGCGCGGCCCTGCACGACGACCGGTTCGGGCCGGTCCGCGCGCTGTTCCGCACCGAGGACTCGGCCTTCTGCCTGACCACCGCCTTCGTGACCGACGGCCGCCCCGTCGACGACGGCGGCTACGGCCGGGCCGACGACTTCGCCGGCAGCGAGCGGATCGCCCTCTTCGAGGCCGTCGAGCGGTACGCCGGGATGCGGCCGGCCGGCCGGCGCACCGACCTGCGGGCCTCCTTCGCCGCACTGGGCCCCGGACGCGCCCTCGACCCGGAGCGGCTCGGACTACCCGACCCCGCCCACCACGGGCATCCGGCCTCGCCGACCGTCCCGTACACGCCCGGCCTGGAACTGGACTGGGTACGGGGCTGGTCCCTCACCCGGCAGCGCCCGGTGGCCGTCCCCGAGCACGTGGCGTACTGGGACGTGCCCGGCGAGGCCCGGCCGCGCGTGGTGTACGAGTCCTCCAACGGCTGCGGCCTGGGCAACAGCCCCGAAGAGGCGGCCCTCTACGGCCTGTTCGAGGTGGCCGAGCGGGACGCCTTCCTGATGGCCTGGTACGCGGCCACCCCGCTGCGCCGCGTGGAGGTGCCGCCGGACGACCTCGGGACGGCCCTGCTCGCGGACCGGGCGGCCCTGGCCGGCTACCGGCTCCGCCTCCTCGACGCGACGAACGACTTCGGCATCCCGGCGGTCGTGGCCGTCTGCCGCTACGAGGGCTCCCACCCGGACGCCCCGCGGATGTTCCTCGCCGCGGGCGCCCACCACGACCCGCGCACGGCGATCCGCTCCGCCGTGGCCGAGGTCGTCACCAACGTGCTGGAGTCCGCGCAGCGCGCGCTCGCCGCGGACGGGCCGCGCGACCCGGCGCGGCTGCGGCCGATGCTGGACCGGCCCGAGCTGGTGGTCTCCCTCGACGACCACGTCGGGCTGAACGCCCTCCCCGAGGCGGCCCCGCGGCTGGAGTTCCTCTTCGCCGACACCCCGTGCCTGAGCGCCGCCCGGACCTGGCCGGGGGCGCCCGAGCCGGTGGACGACCTCTCCGCCCTGCTCACGGCGACGGTGGAACGGCTCGCGGCGGCCGGGCTGGAGGTGGTCACCGTCGACCAGAGCGAACCGGGGCTGCGCGACCGGCTCGGCCTGCACTGCGTGAAGGCCGTCGTACCCGGCTCGCTGCCGATGACCTTCGGCCACGTCAACCGCCGCACCCGGGGGCTGCCCCGGCTGCTGGAGGTGCCCCACCGGCTGGGCCGCACGGACCGCGTGCTGCGCCACGAGGACCTGGCGCTGCACCCGCACCCCTTCCCCTGAGCGACTCCCGAACCGCAGTACCCCCGAACCGCACCTCCCCCAGCCGCACTTCCCGCCCAGCCGAACGAGGACCGGACGTGACGACCACCGACACCTGGCACAGCCACCACCTCTTCCTGCACTCCGCCACCGAGGACACCGACGCGTTCCTGGTCGGCGCCGCGGCCCCGCTCCTCGACGGCCTCGTGGCGGCGGGGGAGGCCGGCGCGTGGTTCTTCATCCGCTACGGCGAGGGCGGACCCCACGTGCGCATCCGGGTCCGCGGCCTGAGCGCGGCGGCCGCCGCCGAACTGCCCGGGGAGCTGGCCCGGGCCGCCGAGGAGGTGCCCGGCGTACCCGGCCCGTGGCCGTCGCGCCACGGCGACGTGCGCGCCGTGGCCTACGCACCCGAGACCGGGCGCTACGGCGGGCCGCGGGCGCTGCCCGTCGCCGAGGAGGTCTTCGCCGCCTCCACGCACGTCGCCCTGGACGCCCTGCGGGCGCTGTCACGAAGGGGCGGGCCGGGAGCGCGGCTGACCCTCGCCGCCGACCTGGTCCACACGACGGTGTGCGCCCTCGGCATGGACCCGCTCACCGGGGCCCGCTGGCTGCGCCGGCACGCCGCCGGCTGGCGGTGGGTCACCGGGCTGGAGCTGCTGCCCGCGGCGTCCGTGCACGCGCGGGTCAACTCCGTGCACGCGGCGCAGCGTACGGGCCTGCGGCGGCGGGCCGCGGACCTGCGGGAGCGCCTCGGGACGGGCACCGCGGCGCCCTGGCTCGGCCGGTGGGCGGCCCGGGTCCGGGAGGCCGACGAGCAGCTGGCGGACCTGGGGGAGGAGCTGCGGGCCTGGGTGTGGGGCTCCCAGCTGCACATGCTGCTCAACCGGCTCGGGGCCACCCCCGACGAGGAGCGGGCGGTGTGCCGGCTGGCCGCCCGCACCCTGCTGGAGACCGACGAGCCGCCCGGGTTCTTCCCGCCCGGGCACACCGCCGCCGACCTCCAGTACCTGGAGCGGAGCAAGTTCCAGATCGGCCGCGGCGAGGACACCGCGCTGCGCCCGCTCCCGGACGGCCCGGCCCGGCCCGCACCAGCCGGCCCTGAGCTGCCCCTGCCCGCCGACCCGCTGCCCGAGGTGTCGCTGGGCGCCGCCCTGGCGGCCCGCAGCTCGCTGCGGGGCCCGCTGCGCGGACCGCTGGACGCCGGAACCCTGGGCTCCCTCCTGTGGCACTCCCTGTCCGGCGACGCCCCCGCCGGACCGGGGCAGCCGTCCCCGTCCCCGGGCCACCGCCCCTACCCGAGCGCGGGCGCCCTGTACACCGCCCGGGTGCGGGCGCTGGTGCTGGATGTGGCGGGGGTCCCGGCGGGTACGTACGACTGCCTCCCCGAGCGGCGCGCCCTGCGCCGCATCGGCCCGCCGCCGGAGGTGGCCGAGCTCAAGGCGCTCTCCACGTACCTGTCCCGCCCGGACACCGACCCGGACTGGATCGGCGTCGACGCGGCGCCGGTGGTCCTGGCCGTCTACGCGGACCTCGGCCTGCTGCGCCGCCGCTACGGCCTGCGCGCCCTGCGCCTGGCCCTGCTGGAAACCGGTCACCTCACCCAGAACCTGCTCCTCACCGGCGCCGCGCTGGACCTGGCCGGCACCCCGCTGGGGGGCTTCCACGACGACCTGGCGCACGAACTCCTCGGCCTGGACGACACGGAACAGCCGCTCCAGTACCTGCTGCCGCTCGGGCGCCGCCCCCGCTGACCCGCTTTGTGCGAAGGCACGGACGAGACCTCCCGCGCGGGGGAGATCCCATGGTTTTCCCCAGTAGGTCTGGTCGGTCCCGCCCCGATACGTTCGCCGGGTTCCGGAAGCGGTGGTGGAGGGGGAAGTCGTGGGAGCTGTGGCGGCCGTACTGGCGGCGGCGGTGCTGTGGGGGACGGTGGGTCCGGCCCAGCTGTGGGCCGACACCGGCGTGCACCCGGTGTCGCTCGGAGCCTGCCGGATGCTGCTGGGCGGGCTGGTGCTCAGCCTGCTGACGGTGCGTCCGGCCGGACTGCGCACGCTGCGCCGGCCCGGGGTGGGACGGTGGCTGGGGCTGGCCGTGCTGGTGACGGCGGCCTTCCAGGTCTGCTTCCTCCAGGCGGTGGAGCGCGGCGGGTCGGCGCTGGCGACGGCCGTCGCCTTCGGGACGGTGCCCCTGGCCGGCGGGCTGTGCGGCCGGTGGCTCTCCGGCGAGCGCCTGACCCGCCGCTGGCTGGGGGGGACGGGCTGCGCGGTGCCCGGCATCGGGCTGCTGCTGCTGCCCGGCAGCGGGGCGCGCGCCGATCTGCTCGGCGTGGTCTTCGCGGTGGTGGCGGGGGCGTCCTTCGGCGTGTACATCGCCGCGACGAAGGTGCTGGCCGCGCGCAGCGCGGACCTGGGCGCCGCGGCCCCGGTCAGCGTGCTGTGCGCGGGGCTGCTGGTCTCCCCGTACCTGCTGGTGGCCCCCGAGGGGCTGGCCGCGGGCCGCTCGCTCGCGCTGATCGGCTGGCTGGGCCTCGGCACGACCGCGCTGGGCTACCTGCTGTTCACCCGGGGCGTCGGCCGGCTCAGCGCCGCCACGACGGGGACGCTGAGCCTGACCGAACCGCTGGTCGCGACGGTGCTGGGCGTCGCGGTGCTGGGCGAGCGGCCCGCGCCGCCCGCGGCGGCCGGCGCGGCGCTCCTGCTGCTCGGGCTGGTCCTCGTGTCCCTGCCGGGGCGGCGCCGCGCCGGCCGGCCGCG